>JBHAZZ010000172.1:0-3428 GCA_041781275.1 Moraxella sp. | reverse complement strand
TTGCCGATGGCTTTGCGGTAGCTGACATCAATCACGCCTTGATGTTCAATGGTCAGATAAGCAATGCACGCTGCCGTATCCAGTGTATAAGGGGCGATGATGGCACGAGTGGGACAAATGTCCATACAAGCCGTGCAGCTACCACACAACGCTTTTGGTGTATGATGTTCGTCTTTGTCTGCCAATTCCAAACTGACAAACAATTCCCCCAAATTAAAAAATGAACCGCTTTTTTGTTCAATCAGCAAGGTGTGTTTGCCTTCCCAGCCAAGTCCTGCCGCCTGCGCTGCTGCTTTTTCAAAGATGGGGGCAGAGTCGCTAAAGGGACGAAACACAAAAGCGTTTTCAGCGCCCACACCCAAGCCGTGCCAGTTTGGTATCTCGTCTTCTATCAGGCGTGCCAAAGCTTTGAGTTTTTGTCTTAGGGTTTTGTGGTAATCTCGTCCCCGTGCGTAGCGAGCGATGATGGCATGGTTGGGGCGTTCGTTGTCAGTAACGCTGCGTGGTTTGGGCAATTCATGCAAATAATCCATGCGCACGCTGATGATGGTCTTGGTGTTTTCTACCAATAAAGCAGGATTGGCACGCAGATGGTGGTTTTGTGTTAGAAATGCCAATTGACCGTGTAGCCCTTGCGCCAGATATGCTTCAAGGCGTTTGGCTGCTTTGGCAAAAACGGGACTTTCTACCGACAAAAAACCACAATCACTAAAGCCCAAAGACAGTGCCTGTGCTCGTATCCATGCTTTGATGTGTGTGGCGGGGGTGGGGGTGTTGGGCATGACAAACTCAATACAAATCCGACATTATATCACGCCCAAACCATCGTAGCCGTGTTTGGTGGTTAGCGACCCGAGCAGTTTTGCTCAATGGCGTTCATGATTTGCTGACGTCGGGCGCTGACTTCTTGATCGTTGAGATAGACACGCTCGCCTTTTTCGTTGGTTTCGTAGGTGCGTCCACCGGTGCTTAGGTTGGCAAGGTTGGTACGCATGGCTTGACATTGACGTGCAAGCTCGTTTGCTTTTTGTTCATTGACTTGTTTTTCTAGGTCGGCAATGCGTTGGGCTTCACTGCTGGGCGCAGGTGCAGCGTTGGCGTCAGGAATTTGCGCCATCTGACCTGCACTTGCTTGGCGACCATCACTGCGCATCTGAATGACTTCAAAGTTTTTGGTGTCGGTGGGCTGCATTTGCGAAAAACGTGGCTCGCCGTTTTTGCCCACGCTTTTATAAATGGTGGTGACAGCAAAGCTTGTACTGACAAGGCAGGTACTAAGTACGACAGTAAGTGCGGTATGTAAAATTTTCATAAGTGTCCTATTTTTGAACATTAAGTAATTAAGCGTCATATAATGACATATTGGCGTAAATTTCCCAAAAATACAAGACCGTCCGCCCAGTCAAACTTTGGATTTATCGCCTTTTGGTGGGGTAAATCAGGTCAATCAAGGTTGTATGGTATATTTTTGGGGTTGAATGGCTAAAATTGAAGTCTGAATAAATATTAAAATTTGCTTGGCAAGATGGATTTTTTCAGGTAAGATATAAGCTTAACTTTTAGTCGGCGTAGTTATTTATCAAATACTGCGTTTGCTTGGTGGAAATTGCCAAACTACCCTTTGACAACTTAAGCCTTGCATTGCATTTGGACTTATCGGTCTGCAAGACACAAGAATTTCCTTTCTTTCTTGTTTGGTTTTTGCCAACTTGCCCCTGATTGCCACATTGTACAAATAACTGCTTCGGTCATTGTTTGATTCACAAAGTTTTCCCAAAATGGGATAAACAAGGAAATGATTATGACACAAGCTACCAAAGCCACACCCACAAAAGATGTCATGGCGCAATTTCACGCCAACCAGATTGCTTTACAAAACGGCGAAACCGTCTATATGTCGGGCGGAGATTTACTTGTGCAAGCCCTAGTTGATGAAGGGGTGGAGTATATTTTTGGTTACCCTGGTGGGGCAGTGCTACACATTTATGACGCACTGTTTAAACAAGACAAAATTGAACACATATTGGTGCGTCATGAGCAGTCAGCAGGACACATGGCGGACGCTTACAGTCGGGTAACTGGCAAAACAGGTGTGGTGCTGGTTACTTCAGGGCCAGGAGCGACCAATACGGTAACCGCCATTGCTACCGCCTTTATGGACTCCATTCCAATGGTGGTATTGGCAGGACAAGTGCCAACTGGGTTGATTGGCGATGACGCTTTCCAAGAGTGCGACATGGTGGGCATTTCTCGCCCAATCGTCAAACACAGCTTTCAAGTACGAGACGCCAGTGAAATCCCCGCCATCATCAAAAAAGCCTTTTATGTGGCGTCATCGGGCAGACCAGGCCCTGTGGTGGTGGACATTCCCAAAGACATGACCAACCCAAGCGATAAGTTTGCCTATCAAATGCCCAAGACGGTATCCATGCGTTCTTATCAGCCCACCCAAAAAGGACACAGCGGTCAAATCAAAAAGGCGGTTGAGACCTTGCTTAGCGCCAAACGCCCTGTGCTGTATTCAGGTGGTGGCGTGGTGCTAGGTAACGCCAGTAAACAGCTGACCGAACTTGCCAAAAAGCTGAATTTGCCTGTAACCAATACCTTGATGGGGCTTGGGGCGTTTGCAGGCTCTGACGAGCAGTTTATTGGTATGCTGGGTATGCACGGCACTTATGAAGCCAACATGACCATGCACCACGCTGATGTGATTTTGGCGGTGGGCGCACGTTTTGATGACCGTGTAACCAACAACGTCAAAAAATTCTGCCCCAATGCCACAGTCATTCATATTGATGTAGACCCTGCCAGCATTTCTAAGACCATTTCGGCGCACATTCCGATTGTGGGTGATGTTAAGGCGGTGCTTGATGAATTTTTGGTAACGCTTGGCGATCGTACGCTTGATGCGGCGGCGCTTAATGATTGGTGGAAGCAAATCAACGAATGGCGTAAACGTCATGGTTTGCGTTACCCAGAAGATACAGACGCCCAAATTCACGCCATCATGCCGCAACGTGTGGTGGAGACGCTGTATAAATTGACCGATGGTAAAGCCATCATTACTTCCGATGTTGGTCAGCACCAAATGTTTGCCGCTTTGTATTATAAATACGATGAACCACGCCAATGGCTAAATTCAGGCGGTCTAGGTACGATGGGTGTGGGCTTGCCTTATGCAATGGCAGCAAAACTTGCATTCCCTGACAGACAAGTGGTGTGTATCACAGGCGAAGGCTCCATTCAGATGAATATTCAAGAGCTTTCTACCTGCTTGCAGTACAATTTACCCGTCAAAATTTTAAACCTAAATAACGCCCAGCTTGGCATGGTTAAACAGTGGCAGGATATGCTTTATGAAGCCCGTCATGCTCAATCTTATATGAAATCGTTGCCTGATTTTGTCAAACTTGCCGAAAGTTATGGTC
>JBHAZZ010000171.1:0-17164 GCA_041781275.1 Moraxella sp. | reverse complement strand
GATAAGGGGTCACGGATTTCACGGTCAAGCTTATTGACAAATGAAATAATCGGCGTATCACGCATACGGCACACGTCCATCAGCTTAATGGTACGCTCTTCCACGCCCTTTGCCCCATCAATCACCATCAAAGCACTATCCACAGCGGTCAGTGTGCGGTAAGTATCTTCGCTAAAGTCAGCGTGACCGGGGGTGTCAAGCAGGTTTACCATATTCTCGCCATAAGGAAACTGCATGACGGACGTGGTAATAGAAATCCCACGCTCTTGCTCCATGCTCATCCAGTCGGACGTGGCGTGTTTGTCGGTTTTGCGGGATTTGACTTCGCCTGCTTTTTGAATGACTTGCCCCCACAGTAGGAGCTTTTCGGTCATGGTGGTTTTACCTGCGTCAGGGTGGGAGATGATGGCAAAGGTGCGGCGTTTTTGGATTTGGTCTAATTGGCTCATGATGTTATAAATGGTTATTGACAAAAAGCCAAATTATACCATAGTTGGGCAATAGCTCGCTGACAAAAATCAAGCAGCCCAGCCTAAAAAGATGGACTGATGATAAACTGTACAAACTCTTGTACTGCTTTGTCGTCTTTGCGGTGTAGCAGAACAATGGCTGATACCCTGATTGGCTTATCTTGATTGTCCAGTACAGGCACAAACACCCCATCACCTGCAAAGCTTTGCAACGACTTAGACGTCAGTGCCACCAAATCACTGCACCCTGCTTGGGCGATTTGGGTAGCAGCGGACGTGGTTTGGGCAGAGATTTTGGGCAAAAAGCCCGCCTGCTGACAAACCGCCATCACTTCATCAAAAGACGCAGGACTGACTGACCTTTGGTGCATGACAAAACGTTCGTCCTTTAATCTTGCCAAATGCACCTTATTTTGAGTTGCCAAAGCGTGCCATTTGGCAACCACCACGCACAATTCATCATCAAAAACAGGCAACATGACCATCTGTGGTGGCAACAACTCATCAAGCTGAGTACGCACCAGCGCCACATCAATTTTACCTGCCTGTAGCAGCAAAATTGCCTGTACGCTATCAATCTCTTGAATGGATATCCGTGCTGCTGGGTCAAATTTACGATACTGCTGAACCGTCTTGGGCAAAATTTGGGTCATCGCTTGGGTGATTGCCCCCACACGAATGGGCTGATTCACCCCTGCTTGCACATCAGCCATCTCATCGCTTAATGTTTGCATACTCTGTACAAAGTCCAATACCTTAGGCAAAAGACGATGACCATCACTGGTCAGACTGACGCCTTGTTTTGAGCGGTGAAACAAGGTCATGCCCAAATGGCTCTCTAGCGTTTTGATGTGCTCGCTTAATGGCGGCTGCGACATACCCAAGCTTTCGGCGGCGTGTCCGATGTTGCCTTTTTGTGCCACCACCGAAAACAAATACAAATGGCGCAGCAAGCGAAAATTTATCATACAAAAAACCTATGAATAACCAATTTTAAATATATTTTACCTATACAAAAACTTTTTGTACACTAGCCCCATCTTAATTACTCACACAAGAAGGCGCACGATGTTTGGCATTCATGATATTTGGACGTACACTTTGACGGCTTTGGTGCTGATTTTATTACCTGGACCCAATTCCATGTTTTGTCTGTTCATCGCCAGCACCTTAGGGGCAAAACAGGCACGGTTTGCCATGATGGGCACGTTTTTGGGCAATGGCACGCTGATTGTTGCGTCAGCACTTGGGGCAGGGACACTTTTGCAGCTTTATCCTGCTTTGTTTGGCGTATTAAAACTCATCGGAGCGGTGTATTTGGCGTATTTGGGCATTAATTTACTTTATCATGCCATGCAGCAAAAGACCGCCCAAACAGCCCGTACTGAGCTGACAAACTCAACACAAATCTTTAAAAAAGCGTTATTGATTGCGCTACTCAACCCCAAGGGACTGCTGTTTTTTCCGTCAATGATGGTGCAATTTGTGGCGATAGATTATGCTTATCCGCTATTAAGCTTTGCCATTTTGGGGGCGATTTTTCAAATGATTAGTCTGATATTTTTGACGATGGTGGCGCAGTTTGCCCAATTGATACTTAGGTATGCACATCAATTTTCTTTACTGGCAAAGCTTGGCAAAACCACAGTCGGATCGCTGTTTATTTATTTTGCATTCAGGTTGGTATTGGCTTAGGTGGGTGCCTTCCTAAATTCATGACGCACTCTTGCCATCAATTAGACGCATAAATAAGGTATAATGGCGGTTTGATTTATTATTGATAGAACTTGTCATGCAAAGCACCCTTAACCACACCCCACCAAACCTTGCCACCTTTGACAGCAGCCACATTGACCGCCAAAAACCGCCCGTCATTTTGGTAGATGGGTCGTATTATTTGTTTCGCTGTTTTCATGGACTGCCGCCTTTGTCCAATTCTCAAGGACTGCCCACCAACGCCATTCGTGGGGTACTAAACGCCCTAAACAAACTCATCAAAAAATACAGCCCCACCCACATGGCGGTCGCCTTTGACACCAAAAGCCCCACCTTTCGCCATCTATTATCGCCACTTTATAAAGCAAACCGCCCACCGATGGACGAAGATTTGGCAATACAAATTCCCTACATTCATCAGCTCATCACCACGCTAGGCATACCACTTATCACCCTAGAAGGCTTTGAAGCAGACGACATCATCGGCACACTGGCACACACCGCCCACCAAAACGGCTACCCTGTCGTCATCTCCACAGGCGACAAAGACATGGCTCAACTGGTCAATGACACGGTGATTTTAGAAGACAGTTTCAAAGACACCATCACCGACAAAGACGCTGTTTTTGCCAAATTTGGGGTGCACGCCACACAAATCGCCGACTACCTGACACTGATGGGCGACAGCGTGGACGGCATTACAGGCATTCCCAAAATCGGTGCAAAAACCGCCAGCAGACTACTGACCGAATACCAAAACATCAGCGAAATCGTCAAAAACGCCAAACACATTTCTGGCATGGCAGGCAAAAACTTAATCGCCCACCAAGACGAAATCCCCCTAAATCGCACGCTTGCTACCATTGTTACGGATTTGGATTTGCCCATCAAATTTGATGACTTACGCTTAGATAACAGCCTTGACACACAAAAACAACGGGCGAGCGCTTTATACGCTTTATACAGCCAATTAGAATTCAAAAAAGAAATTGCCGAAAGCCAAAAACTGATGGAAGGCAAAAGCCCAACCAATCCAGTCTTAGCGCCTGCCGAACCTGACACGCCCATCATTGAGCCTTTACCGATTTTGCCCGTCAGCTATCACACAATTTGCACGGCAGAAGATTTAGAAAAGCTCGTACAAACGCTGCAAACCGTGCCTTATTTTGCCATTGACACCGAAACCACCAACCTTGACTGGCAGTCTGCCGAACTGGTGGGCATTTCTATCAGCCACGCCCCTTTTAGCGCTTATTACATTCCTGTGGGACATACCGAAGATTTTGGGCTATTGGTGGAAAATCAGCTTGCTTTAGACGACGTATTGACCGCCTTACGCCCTTTATTACAAAACCCAAACATCGGCAAAATCGGGCAACACCTTAAATACGACATTCACATTTTTGCCAAATATGGCATTACTTTGCAAGGGCGACTGACCGACACCATGCTAGCCAGTTACGTCATCAATTCGGTTGCCACACGTCACAACATGGACGACTTAGCCAAGCATTATCTAGGCTTAAGCTCCACCACCTTTGAAGACGTGGCAGGCAAAGGCAGCAAACAAATCAGCTTTGACAAAGTCGCCATCGCTACCGCCAGCCAATACGCTTGTGAAGACGCTGACATCACCCATCGGCTGTTTGTGGTGTTTGATAAATACTTACAACAAGACACTGCCGCCCAAAAACTTTTACAATCGCTTGAAATGCCCACCGCTTTGATTTTGACCGACATGGAAACGGCGGGCGTATTGATTGATGACGCATTACTCAAAGAACTGTCAGGACGTTTTGATGGCGAAATTGACGCTTTAGAAAAACAAGCCATCAAAATTGCTGGCGAGCCTTTTAAGGTTTCTAGCCCAAAACAGCTTGGCGAAATTTTGTTTGATAAATTGGGTTTGTCGGGTGGCAAAAAAACCAAAACAGGACAATACGCCACCAGCGAAGAAACGCTGTCCAAAATCGATCACCCACTTGTCAGCACCGTGCTAGAATATCGAGAGCTTGCCAAACTCAAAAGCACGTATACCGACGCTCTTATCAAAGCGTGCGACAAACAAGGACGGGTACACACCAGTTATCATCAAGCGCTCACCAGTACGGGGCGGCTGTCATCGTCCAACCCCAATTTACAAAACATTCCCATTCGTACCGACACAGGACGGCTGATCCGAGAAGCCTTTATTGCTCCGCAAGGTCGGGTGATTTTAGCGGCGGACTACTCACAAATTGAGCTGCGACTGATGGCACATTTCAGCCAAGACCCCACACTCATCAAGGCATTTAATGACGGCAAAGACATTCACACCGCCACCGCCGCCGAACTGCTTGGCAAAGACATCAGTGAAGTCAGCGCCGCCGAGAGACGATCCGCCAAAGCGGTGAATTTTGGGCTGCTATATGGCATGAGTATGTTTGGGCTTGCCAAACAGCTTGGGGTAGAGCCTGATGTCGCCAAAGAATACATCAAACGCTACTTTGCCCGTTATGGAGCGATTGGCGATTATATGCACAACACCAAACAACAAGCCAGCGAGTTTGGTTATGTCAAAACCCTATTGGGTCGCAAGCTATACACCCCCAACATTCACGCCAAAAATCACGCCATCAAAGAAGGGGCAGAACGTGCCGCCATCAATGCCCCCCTGCAAGGCTCTGCCGCTGACATCATCAAGCTTGCCATGATTGCTGTGGATAAGGTGCTACCCAAAGACAAAGCCCGCCTGCTGCTACAAGTACATGATGAATTGGTGTTTGAAGTGGAAGAAAGCCATGCCACACAAATAGGCAACCTTATCCAAGCCACCATGCAAAATGTCCTAACCGACACCGCCAAAACATTGGGCTGGGACATCGCTTTTTCTGTGCCGCTTGTGGTAGATATTGGCATTGGCAAAAACTGGGAAAAAGCCCACTGATGTCCAACAAAGACAAATTAAGCAAAATTGACTATAATAACCACCTTTAATCGGTAATCACTAAAAACTTATGGCAATCGTTCACCCCCAATTTGATCCTGTCGCCCTTGATTTGGGCTTTTTGCAAGTACACTGGTATGGGCTGATGTACCTGCTTGCCTTTGCTTCAGCGTATGGCTTGGCATGGTATCGTAGCAAAAAACGTGGTGATTTTAGTACAGAAATGGTCTCCGATTTGGTGTTTTTTGGGGCGCTTGGGGTCATTTTGGGTGGTCGGATCGGTTATGTCATTTTATATAATTTTGATGAATTTTTAGCCAATCCTTTGTATCTGTTCAAAGTCTGGGAAGGCGGCATGGCCTTTCACGGTGGCTTTATGGGCGTGGTGCTGGCGATGTGGTTTTTTGCCAAAAAATACCAAAAATCCGCCTTTACCGTGCTGGACTTTGTCGCCCCTTGCGTGCCTTTGGGACTGCTTTATGGGCGACTGGGTAATTTTATCAATGGGGAACTTTGGGGGCGTGTCTCAAGCGGCAATTATGACCACCTGATGTATTTTCCCCAAGCGGCGTATGCTGACAGCGAGCTACTAAGCACCAAACCCGACCTACAAACGCTTGCCCAACAAGTTGGCGAATATTGGCTACTGCCCCGCCACCCATCTCAGCTATATCAAGCCTTGAGCGAAGGGGTGCTTTTATTTGTCTTGCTTTGGTGGTTTAGTGCAAAACCCCGCCCCCGTTACGCCGTATCGGCGATGTTTTTGCTTGGTTATGGCTGTAGCCGTTTTGTTACCGAATTCTTTCGTCAGCCCGATGTGGGTTATGAGCTGTTTTTGGGGTGGATGAGCAAGGGGCAGCTATATAGCCTACCGATGATCATTTTGGGGGTCGTTTTACTTGTCATGGCTTATCAAAAACCCCATTACGACTGGCAAATCAGCAAATAACCCAAGGATCATCATGAAACAATACTTACAGCTACTGACGCACATTTTAGACACTGGCACAGACAAAGGCGATCGCACAGGCACAGGCACCCGTTCGGTGTTTGGCTATCAAATGCGTTTTGATTTGTCAGAAGGTTTTCCCCTTTTAACCACCAAAAAAGTACATTTTCGTTCTATTGTCATTGAACTTTTGTGGTTTTTACGGGGCGACACCCACGTCAAATACCTACAAGACAACAAAGTTACCATTTGGGACGAATGGGCAACCGCCGAACAAACGGCACGTTTTGGACGACAAGCGGGAGATTTGGGGGCGGTTTATGGACATCAGTGGCGCAATTTTGGCGCAAGTCAAAACGCCGATAAAAGCTACAACGCTGATGGCTTTGACCAAATTGCTTGGCTGATTAACGAAATAAAAACCAACCCCAACTCACGCCGCCTTATCATTTCAGGGTGGAATCCCAAAGAAGCCGGCGAAGTGGCACTCCCGCCTTGTCATACGCTGTTTCAGTTTTTTGTGGCAGATGGCAAATTATCATGTCAGCTTTATCAGCGCAGCGCCGATGTCTTTCTTGGTGTGCCGTTTAACATCGCAAGTTATGCCCTTTTGACACACATGGTTGCTCAAGTGTGCGGACTACAAGTGGGAGAATTTGTTTGGACGGGGGGCGATACGCACTTATACAGCAATCACTTTGAGCAGGCAAAGTTACAACTTGGTCGTACACCGCTGCCCCTGTGTCAGCTTAAGCTTAATCCTGAGATCACCGACATTTTTGCGTTTGGTTTTGATGACATTGCCCTTGTCAATTATCAATCCCACCCCACCATCAAAGCAGACGTGGCAGTTTGACATGAATAAAATTAACATCGTTCACGTTGTCGCCATTGACCAAAACCGTTGCATTGGCAAAGACAATCAACTGGCGTGGCATATCCCAGCCGACCTAAAACACTTTAAAACACTGACCACAGGGGGTATTATTGTGATGGGGCGTAAGACCTTTGAATCCTTGGGTCGCCCCCTGCCCAATCGCACCAACATCGTCATTACAAGAGACAGCGCCTACAGCGTCCCCGAAGGCGTGCTTGTGTTTGACAGCCTAGACAGTGGCTTACAGCACGCCAAAACACTGGCAGCTAATGCCAATCAAGACAAGGTTTTTATCATCGGTGGCGGACAAGTTTATGAGCAAAGTCTAGCCTTGGCGGACGTTTTGGAGATCACTTATGTGGATCTGGCAATAGACGGCGATACCTTTTACCCCACATTGAGTGATGAATTTATAAAAACGTGGCACTCGCCTAATTATGTTGATGAAACGTCAGGGGTTGGGTTTCGTTTTGAGCGTTATCAGCGGCAGTCTTGCCTTGGGTAGCCTTGTCGTGCTGTGCTAAGATGGCTTGCCAATTTGGTGGCAGACGGCAATTATCTGGCACATCAGCAAACATGGGTGCAATTTGTTCATGAGTATATCCTGCCAAACCCGTACCAATGGCGGTTACAAAAAACTTCTTTTTGGGGTGCTGTTTGGCAAATTGAATAAAGTCGCTGACATACCGCCAAATGTCCGCCAAAGGCAAAACCTGCAAACGCCCGTTTTTGGTGGGAATGCCATAAGAATTGCCTTGCAGTCCCACGCCCACGCCTTGTATGGCACCATACTGCTGTTTTGCTGTCAGCGCCACCCCCTTACCATGTCTGCCTGCGGTATTTGACCCAAAGACAAAAATCTCATCTGCTTGAATGTGATGTGTCATCGTAACCTGCACCCTGATATGGTAAATTGATATGACAAATTGATATGACAAATTGGCATGATAAATAAGTTCGATGTACGCCCTTTTGGGTGGATTAGGTATAAATCGGCTCGCTGACACTTTTCATGATTAGGGCAAATTTTAACACTTCTTTGTCCATTTCTTTAAAAGGATTATTGATTTTGGCTGTCCACCCAGAGCCAAGCGCCCCATCAACCACGTTGCCTTTTTTGTCCCACATTTCGGTCAGTGTATAAGTCAAATTACCTTTGGGGGTCATGATTTCAATAACATCACCGACCATCAGTTTATTTTTGATATCAAGGGTCAAAAATTCATCGCTCACTTCTGATACTTCGGCAACAAATTGCTGATTGTCCGTTTTGGACGAGCCGTAGTCATAATTTTGATAATCGCTATGCACATGACGGCGCAAAAAGCCTTCGGTATAGCCCCGATTTGCCAAGCCATCTAAGGCAGTGATGAGACTTGTGTCAAAGGGCTTGCCGGCAAGTTTATCATCGATTGCCTTGCGGTACACTTGGGCGGTGCGAGCGACATAATAATGCGACTTGGTACGCCCTTCAATCTTCAAGGAATGTACGCCCATGTCAATCAAATCAGGCACCAGCTCCACCGCACGCAAATCCTTAGAGTTCATGATGTAGGTACCATGCTCATCTTCGTACATCGCCATCAGCTCGCCCTTGCGACCTTGTTCTTCTATCAACACCACTTCATCGGACGGGGTTTGCACATAGTCATCGCCCATCACCACATCGCCATTGAGATTGACGGTGCTGATGGCGTTGTCGTTTTGGGTTTGATTGGGGACAAATACACCCACATCGCTGACAGGGACAATGTCGCCCGTCTCATTCTCTACCGCCTTATAGGTGTTGTACGACCAGCGGCAAGCATTGGTACACGTGCCTTGGTTGGCGTCTCGTTTGTTGATATAACCAGACAAAAGGCAGCGCCCCGAATACGCCATACACAAAGCCCCATGTACAAACACTTCAATTTCCATATTCGGCACGGCTTGGATAATTTCACCAATTTCTTTGAGCGACAATTCACGGCTGACAATCACCCGAGTAATGCCCATCTGCTGCCAAAACTTTACCGTTGCCCAGTTTACCGCATTGGCTTGCACCGACAGATGAATGGCTTGCTCTGGAAAGGCTTCACGCACCATCATGATCATGCCAGCGTCCGACATGATGAGTGCGTCAGGTTTCATTTCAATGATGGGGCGAATGTCGTCAATAAAGGTATGCAATTTGGCGTTATGGGCTTGGATATTGACCACGACATAAAATTTTTTGCCAAGGCTGTGAGCGTAGGCAATCCCCTTTGCCAAATTCTCTTCATCAAAGTCGTTGTTGCGTACACGAAGTGAATAACGTGCCTGCCCCGCATAGACAGCGTCCGCCCCATAAGCAAAGGCGTATTGCATATTTTTGAAGGTGCCAGCAGGGCAAAGAAGTTCGGTAACTGGTGTCATGGTGGTCATCATTGAATCTTAAAAAATGAAACTTACCATTATACACAATTTATCGCAAAATATCCGCCATCTTTGGGTGTTTGCTTGCCACAACAGCCCAACTGTCATGCCAAGCAGTTTTTTTTGATAAAATGACCTATCCACAGATGATCTATCAACTTTACAAAACTTTGCCAAATCAGCACTGTTTAAAACCGACATTTGTGTTAATTTTGTCATAATGTCATGGTTTTTTATTTTATTAAACAAGAAAATTTTTACAATAAAAAAAACAAACATTCACCTAAAAATAACACCATAACAAAACTTACTAAGCCACGGCTGTCTTTTATCTGTTACACTATTAAAACTGTAAAAATGGCAAATTTGGGGCATATCATGCGTGTACTTTTGGTTGAAGACGATGAAATGATCGGCGATGTCTTTAGCGAAGCCTTGACGGACGAAGCTTATATCGTAGATTGGGTCAAAGATGGCTCACAGGCACTTTTGGCAATAAAAACAGAAAGTTATGACATCATTTTGCTGGATTTGGGGCTGCCCAAAGTGGACGGCATGAGCGTGCTTACCAAACTAAGATCACAAGGCTTGGACACCCCCGTGCTGATTTTGACCGCCCGAGATGGCTTAGATGACCGTATCAGCGGACTTGATGGCGGCGCTGATGATTATGTCATCAAACCCTTTGAGCTTGGGGAAGTGTTGGCAAGAATGCGGGTACTGATTCGCCGTCAGCAAGGTAAAGCCCAAAATCTATTGACGGTTGGGGCAGTCTCTGTGGATACCGCCAAAAAAAGAGCCTTTTTAAATGACACCCCCATAGAATTGACCGCCAAAGAATATATGCTTTTATTGAGTTTTATCACCCACCCCAACAAAGTGTTATCCAAAGCCGACCTAGAAAGCAGTTTATACGGCTCAGGCATGGAAGTAGAAAGTAACGCCGTAGAATTTTTGATTTATGGTTTGCGCAAAAAAATCGGGCAAAGCACCATCAAAAATATGCGTGGTCTTGGGTGGTACATCAGTTCAGAAAACACCCCATCATGAAAAAATCCATTTCCTTACAAAAACGTGTGGTAACCAGCACCCTTGCCATTGTGATTTTGACCGCCATCATCACTGGCATTTTTGTGTTTAAAAACAGCTATGAAGAAACCGAAGATCTGTTTGATGACCACCTAAAAAGCGTGGCAAGCGCCCTGCTTGCTACCAATCCCAAAGCCCAAAGCTACCAATCCGATGACGATGATGGCTTGTGGATTGAGATTTTTGATGGCGACAATCACCCTTATGCAGGCATGGAAGAAGGGCTGTATCGCACACAAATTAACGGCGAAACCTTTCAGGCTTATCACCTGACACAGCATGGCAAAACCATTGTCGTGCGCCAACGCACCGAAACCCAAGACGACTTAGCCACCATGGCGGCTTTATATTCACTGGTGCCTTTATTGGTGGTCAATGGGGTGCTGCTGATTTTATTGCCGTTTATTTTGTGGCGCAGTTTTCGCTTTGTGCGTCAGGCAACCAAAGAGCTTGCCGCTCGTAAATCGGGCGATTTGTCCGCCTTATCGCTTGACAAATTTCCCAGTGAAATCTTACCCTTTGCGCACGCCATCAATGAACTGCTTGCCAAAGTTGGGGACGACATCAAAAAACAAAAACGCTTTATCGCCGACGCTTCGCATGAGCTGCGTTCGCCACTGACCGCCATATCTTTGCAAGTGCAGCGACTAAAAACCTTAGAAGATCCCGACAAGTTACGCACAGGTCTAAACAAACTGTCTTATGCCATCAGCCAAAATCAGGCACTGATAGAAAAACTTTTGACCCTAACTCGGCTCAATGGCAGAATTGATGCTAGCACGCCCCATCGTTTGTCCGACAAAATCAAAGAAACCATCAATCTGCTACTACCCATCATCACCGACAAAAATCTGACCTTCACCACCGATATTGATGACGATGATTTTTTGGTAACGGTAGATGCCACCGCTTTATTGCTGTTGATAAAAAACTTAATCCAAAATGCCGTGCTTTATACGCCAAACAATGAAAAAATTCACGTCATACTCACCAAAAATAAGCACAAACTACAAGACTTTGGCACAAAAGTCATCGGCGATGGTGAACAAAACGACATTTTTTTACAAATCAAAGATGGCGGCATTGGTGTCAGCCCCAAAGATTATGTGGCGATGTTTGAACCTTTTAAACGCCTAAGCCAAGACAATCGCTCCGACAGCAGCCAAAGCAAAGGCACAGGACTTGGGCTTTCTATGGTAAAAAACATTTGTGAACAAGCGGGGATTGACTTATATTTAAATCAATCCGTATTTGATGACAAAAGCGGCGGGCTTTGTGTAACTTTGGTGTTTTAAAATTATTTGGATTTATTATTGACGAATCAATCTATCAAGAGTTAAATCATCATGACAAAATACCCGAATGGGGTTAATGTCAATGCCGCCACGTCTGGTATAATTGGCAACCACCCGCAAACGACTGGGTTGATATACCGTCATTAAATCGGCAAAAATACGCTCCACACATTGCTCATGAAAACCATTATGCTGACGAAACGACAAGATGTACGCCAATAAATCGGCTTTATCTAACTGGTATTTTGTGGTGATAAAAATTTGCACCGTTCCCCAATCAGGCTGATTGGTAACAGGACAATTAGAACGTAAAAGATTGCTATACAACTGATGGGTTTGCACATCATTTGTTAATTTTACTTTTAATAAACTGCTGTCAATGTCATCAGTTAAGGAAACGAATGTATCACTGTCATTTAGGACATCATCAATACATTCGCCCACTGGGCTTTTGATTGTTAAGGTGTCATCAGACAACAAAAACAAAGCAACTTGCACATCACAGCCCACGCACGCCGATAAATCCTTGCTAATGGTTTGCGCCACGTCTTTGATGTCAACAAATTTACTAAAATTTAAACTATTTAAATAAAGTTTTAATGACTTAGATTCTACAATATAAGGAGAATTGGCGGCAATGGTAAAACGAGCGGTAGCCACCTGCGAAATTCCTTGCGGATTTAACCAAGACACTTCAAAAGCTTGCCAAATGTCCACCCCTTGATAATCGCCTGCAAATCCCACCGCCGCCATGATTTCATCACGACCGAGTTTGCGTGCAATCGGATACAATAAAGATGGGGCATAAGTTTTTGGATAACTAATTTGTTCACCAAGAACGCCATGAATGCTCATAAAAACCCTTAACTAATAAATTAATCAGACAAATTAACCAATTCTTGCTTTGCCGCTACTTAATAAACGATATGCCACGCCATAAAATATCACACAAAATACAAAAATGGCAAAAAGCGACCAAGACACCGTAACATCGGAATATCCCAAAACCCCATAACGAAACGCATTGACCATATAAACGATGGGGTTTAATAAAGACAACGTTTGCCAAAAGTTAGATAATTCTTGTATGGCATAAAACACACCACCCAAATAAGTCAGGGGCGTTAATATAAAACTTGGCACAATGGAGATATCATCAAAAGAACGGGCAAATACCGCATTAATAAAACCCGCCAAAGAAAATAAAACAGATGTCGCCAAAATACTAATTGACATCACGCCCCAATGCGCCACCGAAAGTTTGGTAAAAAACAGTGCAACAATGCTCACCAAAATGGCAATCATCAGCCCACGAAATACTCCGCCACCGACATAACCAAGCAATATGCTGTGTTTAGAAATGGGCGATACCAGCATTTCATCAATACTGCCATGAAATTTGGCACTAAAAAAGCTAGAAACAACATTGCTATAACTGTTGGTAATGACCGACATCATGATAAGCCCCGGTACGATAAACTGTATATAGCTGACACCACCCATTTGCCCCACTCTTGAGCCGACCATTTGCCCAAAAATCACAAAATACAAAGTCATGGTAATGACAGGTGGCAATAATGTTTGTGGCCAAATGCGTAATATGCGTTTAATTTCTTTATAAAGTACCGTATAAAAAGAAACCCATTGAGATGAAAAATTCATAACTTTGCCTTATGTGATGATTTATCCACGATACTCATAAATAACTCTTCCAAGCGATTACTTTTATTTCTCATGCTGCTTATTTGGATATTTTGTGCGCTTAATTGGTGAAATACTTCATTTAAGGTTTGGCTTTTATCTATGGTAACTTCTAAGGTATATTTATCAAATAACACAGTATTGTGTACATTATTTAACTTAGGTAAAATTTCCAAAGGCTGACTTAAATCAAAAACAAACGTTTCTTTGGAAAGTTTTGCCAATAATTCTTTCATCTGGGTATTTATTAAAATTTCCCCACGATCCAAAATGGCGATATGTTTACAAAGCTGCTCGGCTTCTTCCAAATAATGGGTGGTCAAAATGATGGTCGTACCTTCTGCTTCGTTGATGTGTTTCATAAACTCCCACATGGAACGACGAAGTTCAATATCCACCCCTGCGGTCGGTTCATCCAAAATCAACAGCTTAGGTCGGTGCATGAGCGCCCGTGCAATCATCAAACGGCGTTTCATGCCCCCAGACAGCGCACGGGCTTTGTCGTAACGCTTTTGCCAAAGCCCGAGCGCCTGTAGCAAAAACTCCGCCCTTGGCAATGCGTCTTTTTTTGTGATGCCAAAGTAGCCCGCTTGAGTAATTAAAATATCAATACAACGTTCAAATTGATTGAAATTAAATTCTTGTGGCACTACGCCCAAAAACTGTTTGGCACGGCTAGGATCTTTGGTCAAATCCACCCCAAAAATTTCAACCGTACCTACACTCATGGCAAACAGCGAGCTAATAATGCCAATCATGGTGGATTTACCCGCCCCGTTCGCCCCCAATAAGGCAAAAAAGTCGCCCTGCGGCACGGTCAAATTCACGCCCTTTAAAGCGGTAAAACCACTAGGATAAGTTTTGGTTAGGTTTTTTATGGTTAATGCTGGAACGGTCATGTCATCAACTGGTGTCATTTTTTTTAATAAAGTCAGTAATTAAATTTTAAAGTACATTTGTTTCAATGGTGGTTTTATTTTGAATGGTCATGAATTTTTATTAAAATTTATTTTTGAAACATAGGACTTGCCCGAATTATCCGCTTGGTACAACGTCAATTTATCATCTGTATTGCCACCAACCTGTAACGCCGATAAGCGTCCATCGCTATACGCCCAAGTATCAATACAAATCAAATTGCCCTGAATTAAAATCATGCCATTTCTTTGTTCGCTATGACCACAAATCACCGTTTTGCCAGAAATGTGCCCCGTATGGTGATTTTCCAATTTTCGCCAACGCAATGTATGATCGCTTTGTTGATTCATTGGCAAATGTGAATCAATGGACGCATGACAAAAAATAAAATCGTCTGTTTCATGATAATCTTGTAGGGATTTTAAAAAATTGACATAATTAAAAGGCAAGTGCAAACATTCACTGCGTCTAGGAAACAAATGAAATGATTGCAATGTTTTGTCGCCACCCACTTTTAGCCAAAATTCAAAATCGTCTTGATATGTAAGACCATCTAACATAATAAGTTCATGGTTGCCCATGATGGTGATGACTTGACACTGTTTGGATAATGCCATGATGGTATCAAGCACGCCCTTACTGTCAGCGCCCCGATTGACGTAATCGCCCAAAAATATCAGCGTGTCGTCCGCCCTAGGCTTAATGTCGCTTAATAAAGTCGTCAAAGCAACGAAACTGCCGTGAATGTCGCCAATGGCAAAGGTGCGTGCCGTCATGATTACCCCATAATTTTAGAGCGCTTATTTTTTTAAACTACCCAAAAAACTAAAAAGTTTAGGCAAGTACCTAAACTTTTTAGCGATTTGGATAAAAAAATCAGCTAGATTTACTGATGATATAATCAACTGCGTTTTTAACTTCTTCATCAGAAATGTCAGCGCCACCACGAGCAGGCATGGCATTAAAGCCGTTGGTCGCATTGTTATAAAGTGTGGCTTTGCCTTTGGCAATACGGGAAGCCCAGTCGCCTGTACCAGTTTTTGGCGCACCAATCAAACCTGCGTCATGACAAGTGGCACAGATTGCTTTGTACAAGCTTTCGCCATCTCGGGGCTGACCTTCTACCGCTGGCGCCAATACAGTGATGTTAATATCACACTCTTCGCCATTATAACATACCTTGCCATAAGGTGCGATACGAGCCACCAAATCAGGATACATGGCAATCAGTTTTTTGACCTGAGCGGTATCTTCAGGGATTGGTTCTTCTTTTTTGGGTTCTGCTTTGGGAGCTTGGGCAGCGGCATCGGCAGGGGCGGTGGCTTCTGTGCCTGTAGCTGCAGCAGCAGGCTGCTCAGTTGCTGACTGAGCTTCTTGGGCTTGACTGGCCATCGTTCCAAATGCCATCAACACCGCCAAAGATAATGTTGCGATCTTTTTCATGTCATCATCTCATTGTTTGACCTTGAGCATACGCTCTGGGTTTTCTTTGTAAAAACTACCTTGCTATTATAAAGGAAAATTAGGATAAATTGCCACGTTTTTTGTATAATTTGTAAAAATTTAGCAAGAATTGCAAAAAATTATACGAATTTTTATAAAAGCATGGCAATTTTTGCCAAAACTTGATAAAATTTGCCCCACTTGTGCCTATAGCTCAGTTGGATAGAGTGTCAGCCTCCGAAGCTGAAGGTCTCGGGTTCAAATCCCGATAGGCACGCCAATCCGTCAGCCATTTTTGCCATAAAGTGGCTTTTTTTTCGTCTGCGGTATCCAGTTTGCACGCCAAAATCGTCTCTATTGGATCATAACCGACATACTCCGCCAGCTGTCCAATTAAGACATCATCAGGAATACGGCGACCTGCTTTGTAGTCACCAAAACGGTGATACAACACATTAAACTGCTTGGCTAAAGCTTGTTGAGTACCCGCCTTATTCTCTGCCATTTTTATCAATGTTTGTAACATTTTGTAAAAATCCCATAAACATACTTGTAATTAATCCATATTTGGATTAAATTGTATCAATCCGTTAAAGGATTATTTTTTGATTGTAAATAATCCATATTTGGATTATTAACCCAAAATATCATTACGTAATTTTTGCTTATCTGGCATATAGCGATAACGCAACACTTTATAACCAGCTTCATGCAACATTGCATCACGCTTAGCATCCTGCTCTTGTTTATTATCATGGCTTTTGTCATCAAGTTCAATAACAGCAAGAATATTAAAATTGTTGTCAGTAATGACAAAATCAGCAATTAAACGATTAAATCGCTTGCGTGCGTGCCTAGACTTGGTTTGTAAAATTGCTCCAAGAGCTACTTGCACAAAAATATAACATTCTGGTACCGCTTGATGAAGTTCGCCAAACATGGTTTTTTCATGCTCAGTCATCAAAGGGTTAGATAGAACTGGATTTGTTTTGGTTTGATATGAATATATTTCTTCTTGTATTTTTGATGTTAAATCAACATTGGCTTGCATGGTTTCCATAGCAAGACTTATAACTTTCTCAAATTCAAGTTTTAGCTCTTGTATTCTTGGATCTTTATTCATTAAGCAATCCTAAATTTAAATCAATTTACTTATCATAACATAATTTTTAGTTTTTGAGTTGCCAGCTTTTGTTAAGCATATTGGCTTAAATCCAAACCAATCCAAATCTTTAATATGCTTAACAAAAGCTGGCAACCACCAAGGCGCACGACACATTTTATTAAGGACGATATACGTTCCCGCCGCGGTAGTAGCTATCCCTTGACAACCACAAAGGTGAAATTTTTAGGGCGATTTGCCCAAACCCCCATATTGTAACACGG
>JBHAZZ010000170.1:0-9916 GCA_041781275.1 Moraxella sp. | reverse complement strand
GCACCGATGGCAGCATCACGACCTGTTTTTTCGCCACCTGTGGCTTTTGAGATGCCAGCGCCAAGTACTGCCCCTGCCAGTGCGCCCAAACCTGCTTTTTTGGCAGTGCTAGAAACGCCTGTATTGGTGCTACCGCTGTTGGTGCCTGTGGTGGTACAACCTGCTAGGATCATGCTTAGGCTGACAGCGCTTACGGTAAGTAGTTTTTTCATAAAAAGCTCCAAATTGGAAGAAAGGGGAATATCACAAATTTTTAGACAGCATTTGGATATTGTTAAATATAATACCCCATAAAACTTATTTTTTTGTTGCTGGTGTGTACATTCGGTGTAGCTTTGTGGGATTTTGTGCTAAAAATCGCTCTGTTTATCCAAAAGTCATTGCTTGGGCGACACAAATTCGCTAGTGTGTTATGATTTGGTTATGCCCAAATCAAGTTTGACAAAAGTTTGTTAAAATAAGGCGCATACCAAATTTGCGTGAATGCCTGATAAAAGACGAGTGATTGCCATCAAAAAGCCGTTTTATGTGTACACCAAACCATCACGGTTAAATCGGCATAAAATTAAGCAATGAGCATACCAAGTTTGGGTTATAATCTAGTTTTTGCGCTTATCGGGTGTGTCATGACTTTTTTTAAAAAACTACATCAAAAATCCCCCAAGCTTGCCCAAAAGCTGTCTTTATTGACCAGTGGTTGTACCATTGCGGTTAATTCGTTGATGGTGGGCGTGCCTTTGTTTGTTTGTGGGGCGGGCAAAGTGTTTGGCAAATCCAAACGTGCCGACAAAGCGGTGATTGACATCGCTCATCACTGGATACACGTCAATAATGAACTGATAGACAACATCTTGCCCAGACAAGACTGGCACATTGAGATGCCCAGCAATCTAAAGGCAGATGGCAAATATTTGTTGATTTGCAACCATCAATCTTGGGTGGACACCAGTATCATTCAGTATGTCAGCTTTAATAAACTGCCTTTGACACGGTTTTTTGCCAAGCATGAACTGCTGTACATTCCCATCGTGGGGCAGGCGTTTTATTTGCTTGATTTTCCGATGATGAAACGCCACAGCAAAGAACAAATCGCCAAAAACCCCGCATTGGCAAATCGGGATTTGGACGAAGCGAAGCGGGCGTGCCAGTTGTTGGAAGATAAGCCATTTGTGCTATTGAACTATTTAGAAGGCACCAGATACACCAAGCAAAAACACGCCAAACAAAATTCCCCTTATAAACACCTACTAAAACCCAAGGCAGGGGGACTGGCGCTTGCGATCAGCAGTTTGGGCGACAAGATCGATGGTATTTTGGACATGACGGTGGTATATCCTGATGGCGTGCCTGAATATGGCGATTTGTGGCAGGGCAAATTGACCCGTTTGGGGGTGGACATTCGTCCCATTGCCATGCCTGATGAGCTGTTTGCTGCCTTAAAACAAGGCAAATATGACCAAGGCGCAGCCACAAAACAGGGCTTATTTGATTGGCTTGATGGCGTTTGGCAAGACAAAGATAAGCGTATTGACCAAATGCTTACTTGGTTTGACAAAGTTTAAGTAAACGTATGTAAGACATTGATAATTCTCATTTATTATTAAAAAAATTCATCATAATGATGAGTTATTATCAATGGCGTTTTTGCCAAAATGCGATATGATACGCTGTTGGTTGTTCTTTGTTAAGTTTTATTGATTACGAACACATAAAAGTTTAGACCCATGACCCGACAAACTCCCAATTTACACGATTTAGAAATTCCCAAACAAACCGACATTCCCGAAGATGTCATTCCTTTGTTTGGTAACGACAAAGAGTACCAAAAACCCAGCAAAACAAAAATCGTTTATGACGTTGTCATGCTGCTTTTGCTTGTCGTGGACTTATTGCTGATTTTGGCGGACAAGATTTTGATGAGTGGCTTGACGGTCAAGGTCGCCGAATGGGTAGGCTTGTCGTCCATGGTAGGCACATACCAAAGTGAGTACCATACCACGTTGTCCGCCATCGGTGGGGTGTTTACGGTTTTTTGGGTGGTGGAGCTGTCTGTTCGCTGGGTTAGGGCGATTGTCAGACAAACGTATTTTCGTTGGTTTTTCTTTCCCTTTGTGCATTGGTATGAAGTGCTTGGCTGTTTTCCGGCGCTGCGTGCATTAAGACTGCTTCGGGCAGGGGTTATCATCAAACGACTGCACAGCATGAACATCAAAGTCATTCCCGAAAAATGGCTGATGTCGGCGCAGTTTTATTATCATGTGATATTAGAAGAACTGTCAGACAGGGTGATTTTGACCGCCATTGATAACTTTCGTGAACAGATGGCGCAGTCTCGCACGCACACCGATTTGGTGCAGTCCACCATTGACAAAAACCGCCAAGACCTAGAAAAAGTGGTGCTGAACATTTTGCGTACTGAACTTTCACCCAAATTGCAACAAGCGTTTTTGGCAAGCACGGGCGAAAAACTGTCGGCAGACATTGGGGCGGCGGTAGAGCGGGCGCTGTCCGACACCCCAGAGCTGCGCAAATACCTAAAACTGATCCCCATTGCTGGCACTTTGATAGAAAATCAAATCACCCACATCGGGCGACACATTGGCGAAAACGTAACCACGGCGGTCAATCACCATTTGTTTGATCCCCAAACGCTAGACGCACTGATGGTAAACATCGCCAAAGGGGTGTCGCAGATTGATACAACCCGTCCTGAACTGCAACAATTGGTTGGTGCGGTGGTGAATGATGCGCTGACCGCCTTTGAAAAACAAATCAAGATTCAACAGTGGAAACACAAAGAACAATTGCATTTGTCATAAATTTGATTAAAAATAGTACAAAATTTGTAGGATTTAGCGTAAAATGTGATAAAAGTGTTATTAAATTGGCATAAAATTTGTAAGATTTAACAAAGAGTAACCATTTTAAACGACCCTAAAAAATTTAAAATGGCTGTGATGATTGATATTAATGATGGTAAATTAAGTATGACAGCAGTTGCAGTATTGGGCAGAATGTTGGTGTTTAGCCGCCTAAAAATAAATACAAATGATTTGGATTTGATAGAACAAGAACTACAAAAAAACTTAAAAACCGTGTCGGGCACCGTACCTGTCATCATTGACAGTCAGATAAATTTGGATTTGTTGGAGCTTGTCAAACGCCTGTGGAAGCTTGGCATTCAGCCCATTGGCGTGGTGTCGGGTGTCTTGACCGAGCAAGCAGACGATCTTTTTTTGGCGACTTTTCCACCAGAAGGGCAGCGTATTGACACCCTAAAGGTAGAAAAAAAGCCGTCTGAAGAGCCACAAGAAGACACCGCCAAGCCCCAAAACGTCCAAGAGCGTAAATCGCTGTTTGATCGTTTTAAATCCAAAAAGGCTGATGATGACCAAGGTGTAGAGCAAGACGGTTCATCGGTGCGAGTGCTTAACGAAGAAACCGAAGGCGGCGCAAGCTGTATTTGTGATGGTATGCTGCGTTCTGGACAGAGTTTTCAGCACATTGGTGGCGATTTGGCGGTGCTTGGTGGCATTAATCGGGGCGCTGAAGCCATTACCGACAGCAATTTACACGTTTATGGTCGTGGGCTTGGTCGTTTGGTGGCAGGTTCTACAGGCGACATCAACGCCCGCATTTTTTGTCAAAGATTTGCCCCATCTTTGGTGGCGATTGCAGGCACATATTGCTTGCATGACGATATCCCAAGCGAAATGATAGGCAAAGCAGTGCAAGTAAGCTGCGTCATTGAAGATGACAAAACCAGATTGTTATTTAAATTAATGGAAGATTAATCACCTTTTTGTGGTGTTTGTGGTCTTTTATGGTTACCCTTAGTAGGATTGGAAGTAGGAGTGCCTTGTGGCAAAAATTATTGTTGTAACTTCAGGTAAAGGCGGTGTCGGCAAAACCACCACCAGTGCGTCTTTTGGGGCGGGTCTTGCCATGCGTGGTCATAAGACGGTGATCATTGATTTTGATGTGGGTTTGCGTAATTTGGATTTGATCATGGGCTGCGAAAACCGCATTGTGTATGATTTTATTGATGTCATCGGTGGCGGCATTAAGCTGTCGCAAGCCTTGGTCAAAGACAAACAATTAGATAACCTATTTATTTTGCCTGCTTCACAAACCCGTGATAAAGACGCTTTGACCGATGAAGGCGTGGCGGCAGTGATGAAAGAGCTTTCTGAAGATTTGGGTTTTGAATACATCGTTTGCGACAGCCCCGCTGGTATTGAGCGTGGCGCACAGCTTGCCATGTATCACGCTGACGAAGCGCTGATTGTTACCAACCCTGAAGTGTCCAGCGTCCGAGATTCTGACCGCATTATTGGTATTTTGCAGTCTCGCACCAAAAAGGCAGAACAAGGCGAGCGTGTGCGTGAGCATTTGATTGTGGCTCGTTATGACGTTGATCGAGTTGAGAAAAAAGAAATGCTTAGCACCGCCGACATCGCCGATGACATCTTAAAAGTGCCACTGATTGGCGTGGTGCCAGAAAGCAAATCGGTGCTAGAAGCGTCCAACCGTGGCATTCCTGTGATTTTCAATCAAGAGTCGGTGGCAGGGCAATGTTATGATGACATTGTGGCACGCTTTTTGGGGGAAAATCGTCCCGAGCGCCATCTCAAAAAGAAAGGGTTTCTGGCTAAGTTGTTTGGGGGTTAGTTGCCATGAAAGGGTTTTTTAATGGATTGTTGGGACAATCAGACAAAAAAAGCAGCGCCGATGTTGCCAAAGATCGCCTAAGAGTGATCGTAGAAACCAACACCAAATTGGGCGTGCGCTTGTCTGCCGAACAAATTGACAAAATGAAACACGAAGTATTGGCGGTGGTGAATAAATTCATCAGTGGTGTGCGTATGACCGATGTGCACATTCAGCAGCGCCAAGAAGCCAATGCTGACATCTTGGAGATGAATGTCAATCTGCCCGATCCTGACGACATAAAAAATCACCCATAGCCTGCCCAAACTTTGCGCACGCCAGACGAGTGTCTTGGCGTGTATTTGCGTTTGTGATTTTGTAAATTTGTGAAATTAAGTGAAATTAAAAAACCGCCCACGTTGATGGTAGGCGGTGTTTAAAGACTGCGATGGCTGATGATTTATGGTTTATGATCGGGCGTATCTTTGGCGCACGGTTTGTGTCATGGCAATCATGTTTGCCAGCGCCGAACGAGTTTCTTCCCAATTTCTGGTTTTTAGACCGCAGTCAGGATTGACCCATAAACGTTCTACAGGAATGTATTTGATGGCTTCATCTATCACCACTTGCATATTTTCTGCTTTTGGGGTGCGTGGCGAGTGAATGTCGTACACCCCCGGCCCGATGGCGTTGTGATAACCATTGTTCTTAAAAGCGTCCAGCAGTTGCAGTCCTGAGCGAGCCGTCTCAATGGTGATGACATCGGCGTCCATTGCGCTGATGTGTGGCAGACAGTCATGAAACGACGAATAACACATATGGGTATGAATTTGGGTGTCGGGGCGTGCCAAACTTGCCGAATGTTTAAAAGCGTCCACGGCTTGTTGCCAATAGTGGGCTTGAGCGGCGGCTTTTAGGGGTAAGCCTTCACGAAACGCAGGTTCATCAATTTGGATAATGCTTATCCCAGCGTCTTGCAGATCGCTGACTTCTTGATTGATACATTCGGCAATTTGTAAGCGCAAGATGTCTCTGGTGGCGCTGTCGCTGGGTGCAAACGACCAATTCAAAATCGTAACAGGGCCTGTCAGCATACCTTTCATGGGCTTTTTGGTTAAGCTTTGTGCAAAAGTTGTCCACGCCACGGTCATGGCTTTGGGGCGGCTGATGTCGCCAACCACGATGGGCGGACGCACGCAGCGAGTGCCATAACTTTGTACCCAGCCATTGTCAGACAGCCAAAACCCTTCTAAATATTGTGCAAAGTATTCCACCATGTCGGTGCGTTCGGCTTCACCATGCACCAATACATCAATGCCTAATTGTTCTTGTTCATCTACCGCTTTGATGATTTCGTCTTGCATGGCTTTTTGGTATAAGTCATCGGACAATTCGCCTTTTTTCCACAGATTGCGTGCTTTGCGAATGTCAGCAGTTTGTGGAAACGATCCGATGGTCGTGGTAGGCAGTAGGGGCAGATTTAATTTGGCTTGTTGTTGGGCATAACGCTCGCCAAAGGCTTGACTGCGTACGCCTGCGGTAATGCGTAGGGCGGTCAAAGTGATGGCGGTATCGTGTGCTTGTGGGCTGATTTCTTGGGTGGCAAGTTTGGCGCACAGCACCACTTCATCAAGCTTTTGTTTGGCAAAGGCAAGTTTTCCTAGCAAATGACTAGGCACGGTTTCATGTGTCAAATCCACGGGCAAATGCAGCAGGCTTGAACCTGTGCCTACCCATAACCGCTCGCCCAATTTGTCATAAGCGTCCGTCAAAATGTCTTTGGCAGTGATTTGATTGGTTGTCCATACCGAGCGACCATCAACCACGCCCACCGATAAAATTTTGTGCGTGGGCAGATGATCCATCACTTGTTGGACATACTGTTTGGCACTGGGCGTGCGTGTGATGTCAATGTGGATACCAGATACAGGCAAGTTACAAGCGATGTTGCAATTATTACCCAGTGTGTCAAAATAACTGGCAACAATCAATTTGGGTGGGGTGCGTTGCAGTCCATTGTAGGCACGTTCAAAGGCTTGCTGCCAGTCGCTTGGCAAATCTAGCGACAAAATCGGCTCGTCAAGCTGTACCCATGCTACGCCACGTTCGCCCAGTTCTTTGAGCAGTTTGGCATAAGTGGGCAATAAATCGTCCAAATGATCCAGTTTATTTGCTTTTTGTGAGCTGGACAAATACAAAAGCGTCAAAGGACCAACCAGCACCACTTTTAGGTCTTTGGTTAAGCCTTGTTCGGCAAGCAAAGCTTTGGCATTGTCCACTTGTTGAAAAATTTGGCTAAAGTCGGTGCGGTCAAAACGCTGATTTTCCGCCAGTTCGGGCACCAAATAGTGATAGTTGGTATCAAACCATTTGGTCATTTGTAAGGCAGGCGTGTCGGCAAATTGCCCTGTGTGGTCTCGCCCACGAGCAAGATAAAATTGGCGATCAAAAATGTCAAGCACTTCACTGCCAACAAAACGCTCAGGGGCAATACCAAACGCCAACGCTTGACTAAGCACCAAATCATAATGAGCAAAGTCGCCTGTGGTGATGACCGACAGACCTGCTTGGATTTGGTCGTTGATGTTTTGTTCAAACACCGCTTGAAGCTGTGCTTGGGTTTGGGTTTTGTCTTGTTTGCCTGCCCAGTATTTTTCAAGGGCGAATTTGCTTTGACGTTTGTCGCCGATACGGGGATAGCCTAAAATGTGTGTGGTTATGGTCATGATAACACCTAAAATTTTTACAGTTAAATTTAAAATTATTCAATTTATAAAAAATAACATGAATAATTTTTATGTTTGTTATCATACCGCAGTTTTTGAATGAATAAAAATCAAATTCTTCACCATAAGATGAAAATTTTTAAGCGTTATGTTATAGTGATCGGCACTTTTTTAAATTCTGTGCAAAATCTTTTAAAAATACATTCAAAGTATATAGAAAATCAGGAGATTGTATGCTTGAAATTCGCCATCTACAAATGCTCTCCGCCTTGGCTCGTCATGGTTCTTTGGCTTTGACGGCTGATGAAATGAACTTAACTGCGTCTGCCATTTCGCACCAATTAAAAGAATTGGAAAATTATTACAACATCACGTTGGTGGATCGCAAAACCCGTCCCGTCAGTTTTACCCCTGCCGGAGAGCGAATGCTTGAGCTTGCCGACAGCATTTTGCCACAAGTGGCACGCACGATAGCCGACATCAGGCGCATGGCGCACGGCCAGACGGGGCGACTTAGATTGGCGAGCGAGTGTCATAGCTGTTTTGATTGGCTGATGCCGATTTTGAATGTTTACCGCAAAAATTACAGCGATGTGGAGCTGGATTTTGCCACAGGATTTGAGCCTGAACCGCACCAGATGTTGATTGATGGCGAGATTGATTTGTTGGTTACTGCCAGTGATTTGCCGATACAGGGTATCAGTTATCAGCCACTTTTTACTTATGAAAGCCGTTTGGCGCTGTCGCCTGCACATCGCTTGGCAAGTCAGACGGTCATCACCCCCAAAGATTTGAGCAATGAAGTGTTGATAGCTTATCCTGTAGAAGCGTCTCGTTTGGACGTGATGGCAAATTTTTTGACCCCTGCGCACATCACGCCCAAACACATTCGCACCACAGAACAAACCGCCATGCTCATTCAGTTGGTTGCCAGTGAACGGGGGGTGTCAGCGCTGCCTGATTGGGTGGTGGCAGAATACGAGAAAAAGGGTTGGGTGGTATCTCGCAGAATGGGCGATGGGGTGTATTGTCAGCTATATGCGGCAGTCAGAAGTGAAAGCATGAATGTGCCTTATATTAAGGGGTTTTTGGGACTGCTACAAGGCATTAGAAAATCGTAAATAGTGCCAGTTATTTGATAATATTAAATTTTTAAGATAATCAACAGCCATAAGCCACGTTTGGAGCGTGGCTTTAGTTTTTTTAACTTTTAATAAATTGGCTGACACTAAGGCAAATATTCGGCTTTTAGCACATTGGTCAGTTTTTGGTAGGGGATTTTAAGCTCAATGATACCTTCAGCAAACGCCCCCAATTCATAGGGACTGGCAACAATCACCAACCCATCGGGCGCAAAATAAAAATTATGTTGCTCGGCAAGGGGGACTTGTTCGTCTTTGCGGTCTTCATACATACCCAAGGTGCGATTGTAGTCATCGTAGGCGGCTTTGGCAAGGCTTTCTAAGGCGGACATATCTAGCACCACATCGCTCAAATAAATGCGTTTTTTGGCTTTTGTATCAAAGACATAATAAGTGGCTGTGTACATACCATGAGCGCCGCCTGTATAGACATCGCTTTGCGCCACAAACTGTACCAAGTGCTGATAACAGCCATGATAGGCTTTGTCATCGTAATAGCCATAACCGCCCGATCCGCTTTCGGCGATATAATAATCTTTGACTTCGCTGTCTAGATTGTTTTTAAGGGCGGCAATGCCTTGGTTTGTGTCGGTGTTTGCGTCGCCAAAATTGATGGTGTTATCTATCCAAGCTTGACCTGTTTGTATGAGCTTGATGTCAATGCCGGGGCAGTTGCTGTGTTGTTGGCACTGTGTGGCAATTTTGTCAGGCAGTTGATACTCAAATGGCGATGTGCTGACTATCATCGATGGAATGTTACAAATCGCTGCGTCTTTGTTTGGGGCTTGGGTGTTGGCTATCTGCTGAGTTTGCGTGTCTGTGGCAGATGATGAGCCGACATCACTGGGTTGCTGTTTGGCGCAAGCAGACACGCCAAGGCATAATACGCCACAAATCAAAGGACTGATAAAAAATTTCATAAGCACCTATTTTTGCGATGATTTTTTGGATTTGCTCTTGGTTTTTGGTGATTTGGCTTTGTCTTTTTTGGGCTTATTAGGCTTGTCTTCTAGCTTTTTGACCAAACCAAAATCAATCTGTAATAAGTCCATATTGACCCCCAAGACTTTGATTGACAGTTGTTCGCCAAGTGCAAAAGTGGTGCCAAGTTCGCCAATCAGTCGTTGGCGTTTTTCATCATAATCAAAATATTCATTACCCAAGCTTGCAATATGTATCAAGCCATCAATGTACAGTTCATTTAGGGTAACAAACAGCCCAAAGTTGGTAACGGTGGTAATGGTGGCGGTGTATTCTTCGCCAATGTGTTTTTGCATATAATGGCATTTGAGCCATGTTTCTACCGAGCGAGACGCTTCTTCGGCACGGCGTTCGCTGTTTGATGTTTGTTTGCCTGCGTCATCTAAGGTCTTATAAACACTGGGTTTGGGCTTGGTG
>JBHAZZ010000169.1:0-4265 GCA_041781275.1 Moraxella sp. | reverse complement strand
AGCGGCATGTGCTAGGTCTTCTAGTCTGCCCATAAAGACGTTTTTGTCCACTTCGGCTTGGGTGATGTCGTCAATGACTTGACGAGTTTGGTGGGGATACTGATTGCCTTGTTCGTTGGGTCGGGTAAAGGTATATTTCATAACGATTGTACTTATTATGACAAATCACGATGTCTGATTTTAAAAAACTGGCAACAAATGCACCACTGGCTCATTTGTAGGCTTGCTTCAACAACAAAAACCTTGCAAAGTCTCCCTTGCAAGGCAAAACCTATCCTTTTGGTAACTCACCCTTGGCAAAATCGTAAGTGGTTACGTTGCCTGTGGTGTTGATGTGGTCAATATTTGCCATATCCATTTTGTCTTTTTCAAGCACTTCTTGGGTATAGTCGTTTTTGTTAAAAATACGACCTGATGACTGAGCAGGCACTTTGCCTGTGGGGTCGGTGTGTAGCTCATCAATGCCGTTAAAGGCGGTAATGCTTGCCAAATCAAAGTTGGCAGGTTTGGTATAAATACGAGCTTTGCGACCACGTTTGTCGGCAGGTGCCCAGTTCATCGCCCCAAGGCGCATTTCATAAAGCAGTCCCACAAACAAAATGGCGATAAAGATTGCCGCCGCCGCAAAACCCACCCAGCCCACTTCACGCACGCTGACAGAATAGGCATACAAAAATAAGGCTTCCAAATCAAAAATCACAAAAAAAATCGCCACCAAATAGAATTTGGCGGACAAACGTATGCGAGCAGAACCAGCAGGAAGCACACCTGCTTCAAAGTTTTCTTGTTTTTGTGAACCAGATGAGCGACCACCCAAAAGACGGGGAACGACTAGCATAAACAGCACCAATCCACTGGCGGCTAACAAATATGCGATGGCTGACCAATTGGCTGACATAATCACCTCTATGTGATCGTAAGGGATAAACATGCGCATTATAACATAATTTGCAAAATTACCTATATATTAGAGCAACATTTTGTTGATTTTTGATAAGAAAAAACCCCAAAATCTTACAAAATTTTGGGGCGTCATCACAAATTGCCTGATTTATTGGTTGATGATGTCTGTACCTGCAGGTGGCACAAAGCTAAAACGACTGGCAGGAATCTTGGCATTCATGGTAATGCCGCTAAATTTGATGATGGTGGTTTGACCAATATTGTCATTAAGCACCATCATGACAGGCTTACCGCCATTAAAACTGACCGACAAACTGCTAAAATTAGCCGATGAACCTTTTGGTTTTAAGACATAATAATTTTTTGCGGCGTTGGGCTGAGTAATCACAAAATTGCGACTGATTTGATTGGGATCGCCCGATAACAAAAGCGCAGGAGTGTCGCCCACTTGATTGGCGGTGGATTGCTTGGTGGCTTGTTTTAGGTCTTTGTCATAAATCCATAGCGTGCCGCCACTGGCAACAATCAACTGCTCGGCAGGCGACTTGATTTCCCAACGAAAATTATTTTGCCTTTGTACTGCCATGCTGCCGCTAAAAGTGGTGCTTTTATTGCCTGCTTTGGTGGTTTGGTTAAAATTGGCGGTCATAGAGCGCACATTGCCCATCAGTTTATTAAAGTTTGCCACCGCCACATCTTCTTTGGCAGCGGCGGCATAAGCAGACACAACAGCCATCGGCATGGAAACTGCCACCACCCCAAGACCAATAACGGATTTTAACAACGCAGTACGAATGATGGAATTTGACATAAAAAATCTCCTATGACGAATCTGATAAACTTGACGGGCATTTTGCCAGTTTTTTATCTTACAATCTAGGGTATTTTTGCAAATAAGTACACCTTTTGTTACAGATTTAAGCAACGCTGCGGTGATTTTTTGCTGAATTTTTAAGCGAAGTAAAGATAACTTTTTCAAATTTAACGAATTTTTAATTCACAACAAAGATTATGTTAAATAAATATCAAAACTTAACTGGCAAAATCTGTCTGCCACACTCTTAAGCTATTGAAAAGCCACTTAAATCTTGTTACCATAACCAAGATGATTGTCTATAAAGGAATGTTATGTTATCTCCCAAAATTAAAAACCAATTCTCCGATCACCCCCAAACCATCATGCGTCCTGTACATCTAAAACTGTCCGAAGAAATCATCGCCCACCTTGAACACACCATGGGCGAACACGGCTTTAATACCATGCAAGGGTTGATTCGTTTGTACATTCGTCAAGGCTTGGATCGGGATAACTGCAACTACAGTTTGGCAAACGACGTGCTATTTATTGAAGAATTACAAAAGAAAGGGGTCAGCCAAAAACTCATTGATGAAGCGCTTGCCAACGTCAATAAAAAATGCGAAAGCGAGCCCTAAACAAAAGCAAAAAACGCCCAGCGATTTGGGCGTTTATCACCAAATCTAAACCTAACGACTTGCCACCACTGCCAGCATTTCATCAAGCACACCGACCGCCTTACCCCCTGCGCCTTTGGCATTTATCATACCAACCACCACATAAGCGTTATTTTGACTGTCGTACACAAAACCTGCCATGCTCGCCACATCATCTAAAGTGCCCGTTTTAATAAAAGCTCGCCCGATGGCGGGGTGCGCAGGATTGCGATACGCCAATTTTGCCATCGTGCCTGTTTTGCCCGCTATGGGTAATGATGTTTTGAAAGTATCAAAATCTTTATGATGATACGCAAATTCAAGCATTTCACCCATGGCATAAGGTGTAATATAACAGTCTCGGCACAGCCCTGACGCTTTGGTCATGATGGGTGGGCTGCTTTTAAAATGATTTTTCCACCACACATCAATCGTTGCAAAAGTTTTGGGGTAAGTACTGACCGTTTCGCCAAAATTTAAAGGCAAAGACAGTGCCACTTGTTCGGTCATGACGTTATTGGAGTGCTGATTAATGTCATAAATTTGAGCAGACAAAGGGCGAGATGGATAACTGATGATGGGCAGTCCAAGGGTTAAGCGTTCGCCCGTGCCACGCAGACGCACCACGCCTTGAAAGCTGGGATCAATTTTTTGCCATACGCCTTTGACTGCCTTGACCGCCAGCACATTACCATCTTTGAACGTCAGCCACTGCGTCATGCGTCCACACCCAGTCTGTGCATTGCCTGTAGGTACAAGCGCCGTTTCAGACAGACGAAAATTCGGTGTGGTACTACACCCTTCGCCCGATGCCGCCAACGTTTTGGGGCTGTCAAAATCCGCCAATGGGGGCAGCACCTGCAACGCAAGCTGACGGTTATCGGTAGGCACAAAAGCCAGTACAGGCTCACCCAATCGGTCAGTTTGTCCTGTTGTTTGGTAATATCCCGATGGCAACATGTCTATTTCTAGTGTACCAAAGTTCACCAAAAACGCATTGGGCTGAGCATTATATGCCCTTAATCCTTGACCATCAAACGCATCAGCATTGCCCGCCACACCCATAAATGCCGTATTGTCAATGATGATGTCACCTGTGATATGGCGAATGCCTTTATGGGGCAAATACATCAACAGCGATTGCAGTCGTGCGTGAGTCAATGACGGATCGCCCTGCCCTTGTATCACAATGTCGCCATAAAGCACCCCATTTAGCACCACGCCTTTTTGATACACTCTGGTGTACCAGTGGTGGTTGCTGCCCAAAGTGTCCAGCGCCATAAACGTACTTATCAGCTTTTGGGTAGATGCAGGCACTCTTGGTGTATTTGCTTGGTGATTAATAATTGGGTACTGTGCATTGACAGGCTTTACCCAAATGCTCACTTCATTGTCAGACAGTGCCACTTCTTGCATTTTTTGGCGAATGCTTGGCGGCAAGCTTTGACTGGGCTGTACCACTTGGGTGGTGGTTGTTTGGGTGGTCAAACTGGCGGTCGCCGCTTGCGTCATCGCACAAAGCCCCACCGCCATCGCCACTTGGGAGATTTTTGACAGTTTCATATTATGCAAAAAATTTATCCAAGCCGTCTTGAATGCCGCTTTGGATAACGCCTTTAAAAGGCTTTGCCAAAAAATTAAAATCCGCTTCAAACACAATTTTTTTATCGTCCAAGGTTGCTTTAGCGTCCACGCCTGACTTTTTGATGGTGGCGGTATCGCAAGTTTCGCCTTGGGTATAAGTGGCTTGCAGTCCAAATTCTGCTTGGGCTTCTTCTAGCCATTTTTGTGCTTGTTGTCTGGCGGTAGCTAGATCAAAATTATGGTTTTTTTCAATACGTAAATCTGACATAAAATTCTCTGGTTGGTTAAAATTTAAGCTTTTGGCAAAGTAACGCCCGTTTGTCCTT
>JBHAZZ010000168.1:0-4404 GCA_041781275.1 Moraxella sp. | reverse complement strand
CTAGCTCTTTTTGTTTGTCGGATAAGGCGCTGATGCGTGGCTCAATTTCATGGCGTTTTGCCTTAAAGGTGTTGGCAAGATTGCCCAAAATCTGCTCGCCTGCTTGAACGTAACGCACCGCTCCCATGCCTGTCAAGGCTTCAATACGACGAACGCCTGACGCAATGCTGCCTTCGGAGATGATTTTAAATAGACCAATGTCGCCTGTGTGCGAAACGTGTAAACCGCCACACAGCTCCACAGAAAAAGCGCTATTGTCTGTGCTTTCACCCATGGTCAAAACCCGCACCGTGTCGCCGTACTTTTCGCCAAACAATGCCATGGCACCTTTTTGTAGGGCGGTTTCAATGTCTAGGTGTTCAATTTGAACAGGGGTGTTTTTTTGGATTTGTTCATTGACCAAACGTTCTACTTGACGCAGCTGATCTTGGCTGATGGCATTGTCATAAGAAAAGTCAAAACGCAGCACTTCACTAGAAACCAACGAGCCTTTTTGGGTAACGCCTGTGCCTAGTACTGAGCGTAAAGCGGCGTGTAATAGGTGTGTGGCAGAGTGGTTTTTGGCACTGGCAAGGCGAACGTCTTTGATGACTTGGGCGTTGGCGGATTGGTTTTGGGACAGTGTGCCCATCTTGACCGTGCCATAATGAATGATGGCAGTGCCTGATTTTTGGGTGTCTTCTACGGCAAAAATCCCTGTGGCGGTGCTGATTTCGCCAGTTTCGCCCACTTGTCCGCCCCCTTCGGCATAAAATGGGGTGGCGCTTAGGACGATGATACCTTCGCTGCCTTCGCTTAGTTCATCAGTGGCTTTGCCATCTTGGTATAAGCCTGTGATTTGGCTTTGGTAGTCCAGCAAATCATAGCCAACAAATTCGCTGGGGGTGTCGGTTTTGATGACGGCGCTATAATCCACCGCAAATTTACCTGCGTCTCTGGCTCGGTTGCGCTGTTCTTGCATACAGTGTTCAAAACCTGCTTCATCAATGCCAATGCCCCGTTCACGAGCGATGTCGGCGGTTAGGTCAATGGGGAAGCCATAAGTATCATAAAGTTTGAACACAGCGTCGCCAGATAAAGTGTCGCCTGCGTTTAGGGTTTCTAATTCGCCAGACAAAAGACGTAAGCCCTGCGCCAAGGTTTTGGCAAACTGTTCTTCTTCTTTTAGGATAACCGCTTCAATTTCGCTTTGTTTGGCGACAAGTTCGGGGTAAGCTGCTCCCATTTCTTTGACCAATGCAGGCACAACTTTATAAAAAAATGCGTTGGTTGCGCCAAGTTTGTTGCCATGACGCACCGCACGGCGAATGATTCGGCGTAGCACATAGCCACGACCTTCATTGCTAGGACGCACCCCATCGGCAATCAAAAACGACACCGCACGAATGTGGTCAGCCACCACCTTAAAGGAAGGCTCAAAAGTACAAGGCACACCAATGACATCGGCTGCCGCTTTCATCAAATTAACAAACAAATCTACTTCGTAGTTGCCAAACTTGCCTTGCATGACCGAGCTGATACGCTCTAAACCCATGCCTGTATCTACCGAAGGCTTGGGCAAAGGAAGTAATGTTCCGTCTTTTTGGCGGTTAAACTGCATAAAAACGCAGTTCCACACTTCTACATAGCGATCGCCGTCTTCTTCGGGTGTCCCCGGTAAACCGCCTGCGATATGGTCGCCATAATCATAAAAAATTTCAGAGCAAGGACCACAAGGGCCTGTGTCGCCCATCGCCCAAAAGTTGTCCGAGTTGTACTTACCGCCTTTGTCGCCAATGCGAATGATACGGCTAGGCTCAAGCCCGATGTCTTTGTGCCAAATGTCGTAGGCTTCGTCATCGGTGTGGTACACGGTAACATACAAGCGATCTTTGGGTAGGGCAAGCCATGTGGGTGAAGTCAAAAACTCCCACGCAAACGCCAAAGCGTCTTTTTTGAAATAATCGCCAAAAGAAAAATTCCCCAGCATTTCAAAAAAGGTATGATGGCGAGCGGTATAACCGACATTGTCTAAGTCGTTATGTTTGCCGCCTGCACGCACGCATTTTTGTGAAGTAACCGCACGATGATAGTCTCTTTTTTCTAGTCCCAAAAAGGTATCTTTAAATTGGTTCATGCCTGCGTTGGTAAACAGCAAAGTGGGATCGTCATGGGGGATTAGGCTTGATGATGCCACGTGTGTGTGCTGTTTGCTGACAAAAAAGTCAATAAACGCTTGGCGGACTTCATGTAATTGTAGGGTTTTTTGTGGTTGGCTCATGATGATTCCTTGACCCCTTGGGGCGTAATTTACTAAAAACAGATAATTTTAGCATAAAACCGCTTAAATGTTTGTGTGTTGGGGCGAAATTTTGTGGATTTTATGACAAAAAACTCTACCAAAGGGTAAAACCACAGAAAATTTAGGGAATTTTTGTAAAAGCCCTTAACAAATGGGTAAAAAAGGTGTATAAATAACATATAAATTTTAATTCACAGCCAGACTTTCTTAAATTGGGAGATTGCCATGAATGTACCATTGTTTAGTGCCATTTTTTCCATCGCCGCTACTGTGCTGATTGGGGTGCTGATGGTTATTTTGTTTGTCAATAATTTAGCTTCATCAACGTATGTACTGCTTGCCATCGCTTTGGGTTTTGTGATCAGCTTGCCAATTGCACTGGCGGTTACCAAAAAACTAAGCAACTTAAAATAAAACTCTAAATTGCACTAAAAACCGCAGCCGATTGGTTGTGGTTTTTTATTTGAATAAAACATTGAACTTGGCATTAAAACAATTATAATGAATCATTTTAGCTTGGCGGTATTATGAATAACTTTTCTATCATCATTGACGTGCGTTGGTGTTTGGACGAATTGGTCAAAGATAAAAAAATTGATCAAAAATCGTATCATTTGGTGATGACCAGTCGCAAAGACCCAAATTTGCACCCATTGCAGGTGATTGCCCGCTTTAATTTGGTGGATCAAAGCACGCATGAGCCATTGAGCTTGGACAAATTAAATGAATGGCTTTGTCAAAAAGCAGGCGTGGAGCGGGTGCGTATTGACCCTTTAAAGGTGGACGTGCCAAGCGTTACCAAAATCATGTCCTTTGAATACGCCAAAAATCATTATATCTTGCCTGTGGAAGTCAAAGACACAGAAGTGGTGATGGGTACCGATCAGCCGTTTTATCAAGATTGGCAAGACAATATCCGCCAAATCATCAAGCCCAAAACCATCAAAACAGTCTATGTCAGCCCCGACCAATTAAGCCGTTATCGTCAAGAATTTTATCAAGTTACCCGTGCCATCGCAGGTACAACTGCTCCCCAAAAACGGGCGGCGGCGGACGTAACCAACGTAGAAGCACTGCTACAACTGGGCGACAGCGCCAACCCCGACGCCAACGACCAACACATCGTCAAAGTGGTGGATTGGCTGTTGCAATATGCCTTTGAGCAGCGTGCCAGTGATATTCATCTTGAGCCACGCCGTGAGACGGGCAAGGTGCGTTTTAGGATTGATGGGGTGTTGCATACCGTTTATGAAATGCCTGCGGCGATTATGACGGCGGTGGTGGCACGCATTAAAATTTTGGGTAGGCTCAATGTCGCCGAAAAACGCAAACCCCAAGACGGTCGCCTAAAAACCCGCACACCCAAAGGGCTAGAAACCGAACTGCGTCTTTCTACGTTGCCGACCGCTTTTGGTGAAAAACTGGTCATGCGGGTGTTTGACCCTGAAGTCTTGGTGCGCAGTTTTGCACAGCTTGGACTGGTAGAAAAACAGCTTGCCACATGGCATGAACTGACCGCCCACCCCAATGGCATTATTTTGGTCACAGGTCCGACAGGCAGCGGCAAAACCACCACGCTATATAGCACACTCAAGCAGCTTGCCACCGACAAGGTCAATGTTTGTACCATTGAAGACCCCATTGAGATGATTGAGCCTAGCTTTAACCAAATGCAGATTAATGCCAGTATTGACTTGCATTTTGCTGATGGTATTCGCTCACTGATGCGTCAAGACCCTGACATCATCATGGTGGGGGAGATTCGTGATGGTGAAACGGCGGACATGGCGGTGCAGGCGAGTTTGACGGGGCATTTGGTGCTTTCTACTTTGCATACCAACGATGCGCCAAGCTCTTTGACTCGCTTGCATGATTTGGGGGTACAGCCGTTTTTGACATCGGCGACCATTTTGGGGGTGATGGCACAGCGTTTGGTGCGTACCTTATGCCCACATTGCAAAACTGCGTGTGCGGTGCATGACACTTCGCCCATCGCCGAGCAGTGGAAAGAGCTGGTAGCGCCTTGGAGTGCCAATTTGCCAACCCATGTGTATCAGGCGACAGGCTGCGAAGAGTGCCGTAATACAGGCTACAAAGGACGTATTGGCTTGTATGAAATCATG
>JBHAZZ010000167.1:0-5073 GCA_041781275.1 Moraxella sp. | reverse complement strand
AATACTGCTTGCACACCTTGACTGCCATAGTAACTTATTTGAGTAAAGTTGGGAGTATTGATAACAATTTGAGGCGATGTTACCGTCTTGTCTTTATTAAACCAAGCAGGAAATAAGGTGTTAAAAAAACTTTTTTGCGTGATATTTAATAGTGTGTCATTACCTTGATTTTGAAGTTGCCAACGACCTGCCCATGTTCCGACAAAGCCATAAGCGCTAAGCTCTTGGCAATAATCGCCATTTTTAAACAGATAGTGTTTACGTATCATGCCTTCATCGCTATGTGAATAAACACCTGCAACATAGGTTGGTTGAATGGAGGCTTGGGTGGGGGTATGTATGACGTACCCCACTAAAATACCTGTTAATGATGCGACTAATGCCAAATGTTTCATGTCAGCTCTTGTTGATCTTAGTGCTCTTGCCACTCAACGCTATTTAAGTCAATGCCTTCTTTAAACATATCCCAAAGGGGCGACAGTTCACGCAGTTTATTAACCGCTTCATGGATTTGGGCAAGTACACGGTCAATGTCAGCTTCGGTGGTATAGCGACCGATACTAAAACGAATGCTTGAATGAGCCAGTTCATCAGGACGACCAATCGCTCGCAGTACATAAGATGGCTCTAAAGTTGCCGATGTACACGCTGAACCAGACGACACCGCCAAATCTTTTAGGCTCATCATCAAACTTTCACCTTCCACAAAGTTAAAGCTGACGTTGATGATGTTGGGGATACCGTGCTCTAGGCTGCCGTTTAGGTATACTTCTTCAATGTCTTGTAAGCCGTTCCACAGTTTATCACGCAACGCTTTGATGTGGGCATGGTCTTCATCAAAACGTTGCGCTGACAAAGCAAAAGCTTCGCCCATACCGACGATTTGGTGGGTGGCAAGTGTGCCAGAACGCATACCACGTTCATGACCGCCACCATGTTGTTCGGCTTTGATACGCACACGGGGCTTACGGCGAACATACAAAGCACCGATACCTTTAGGACCATAGATTTTGTGAGCAGAAAAACTCATCAAATCCACTTTAAGTTCTTCTAAGTTAATCTTGATCTTGCCAACGGCTTGAGCGGCGTCCACATGAAACAGCACGCCTTTTTCACGCAAAAACTCACCAATGGCTTTGATGTCTGTGGTCGTACCCAGTTCATTATTTACCGCCATTAGGCTAACCAAAATGGTGTCTTCACGCAGTGCGTCTTTGACTTGCTCAAGACGAATTAGTCCTGTGCCAGCTTCGGGGGTCAGATAAGTGATTTCAAAGCCTTCTTGTTCTAGCTGACGGCAGGTGTCCAAAATGGCTTTGTGTTCAATGGCGCTGGTGATGATGTGTTTGCCTTTGGTGTGATAAAAATGCGCCACGCCTTTTAGGGCTAAGTTATCAGATTCGGTTGCGCCACTGGTAAAGACGATCTCACGGGGGTCAGCCCCGACCGTTTCGGCGATTTGACTGCGGGCATTTTCTACCGCTTCTTCTGCTTGCCAGCCAAAGCCGTGTGAACGAGAAGCAGGATTGCCAAAAATGCCATCAAAGGTCAAATATTGCATCATTTTGTCTGCCACTTCTTGTGCAACGGGGGTGGTGGCGGCATAATCTAAATAAATAAGAGATGTCTGGCTCATGCTGGAGTTATCCCAATTAAGTTAATGGTAGAAATTTGTTTGCTTTGTTGTTCTTGGCGGTCAGCAACCGTATGAGTGTGGTGCGAACTTAGTAATTGAGCAAGAGTAACATTGCTTAAATAGACTTCAATGTGTGCCGAAAGATTATGCCATAATTCATGAGTTAGGCACATCGCTCCGTTTTGACAGTCGCCTTTGCCGCCACACTGCATGGCGTTGACGCTTTCATCAACAGCGCTGATGATGCTCATGATGTCAATTTCTTCCAGTGATTTGGCTAGATGATAACCACCCGACGCACCCCGAGTGCTATTGACCAAGCCTTTTTTGCGAAGCTTGGAGAACAGTTGTTCTAAATAAGAAATGGAAATGGATTGACGTTTGGCAATATCAGACAGCGACACCGCCCCTTGATGTCGGCTTTCTTGTACTGCCAAATCAAGTAGGGCAGTTACTGCATAGCGCCCACGAGTTGTTAATCGCATAAATATGTGTTCCAATGCCTAACGTTGATTTGATGGATATGATAAAATCAACTTGGGTAAATGATGGCGGTCATTATAATAATTCCGAGTAAACAAGTCAAGATTGTTTTGGCGTATTTTTTTGGGGCAAATACGTTTGCTTACAAAAGGCGGTGTTTCCCATCATTTAAAAATTTGCTAAACTTTGAACATTTTAAAAGATAAGAACACATTATGCAAAGAAAAGCCATCATCATCGGAGCAACAGGACGCATTGGACAAACTTTGGTCAGAGAGCTGTCATCGCTATACGCCACCGTGATTGTCATCAGTCGCACACCGCCCAAATACATCAGCGAAAACACCCATGTTTATACATTAAGTGATTTTGATAATTTGCAACAAACGCTGTCTGCCACGTCTTTGGACGCTGAAACGGACGCTTTTTGCTGTTTGTCCGCCAAGCATGATGAAACCAGCCCAGAAGCACTAGAAAAAATTTACCACAGTTACCCCAAAGCCTTTGCCAAAGCTTGCCATGATAAAGGGGTGAGACGATTTTTTTTGCTGTGCATGACCGAAAAATCCACTTATGTCGGCACATTGCACCAAGAATTGACCATGCTAGACTGGCAAATGCTGACGGTGTTTTTGGTGGATAAATTGACGTTGCCTGACGACAATTACTCTTTAAAAATCTTATCCAAAAAAGCCCTTGCATTTTTACGGCAGTTTTTGCCCCATGATGAACCGCTGTCGCCCAAACAGGTGGGAATTGCCATGGCGCTGGTGGCATTTTGGACGCTGTATGACAAAAATTATGTGGCAATTTTAAAACCAGACTTTGCCATTCAAAAAAAGCAGCGCCTAGAAGGCATTAGCTACGTCAGCCATCAACAAATGCTCAATTTGACCACGTTAAACAAATAAGTTTACATCGCTTAATGATGTCAAAAAAAGACGACTTGTGGTAAAATGCTCCCTTTAGTTTGCAAAAATCCAAGGACATTTTATGACCGACAGCATTACCCCCATTGGTATCGTTGATGAGTTAAAACAATCCTATCTTGACTATGCCATGAGCGTTATTGTTTCTCGGGCATTGCCTGATGTGCGAGACGGCTTAAAGCCTGTCCATCGGCGGGTGATGTATGCCATGCACGAATTGTCCAACGACTACAACAAACCCTACAAAAAGTCTGCTCGTGTGGTCGGCGATGTCATCGGTAAATATCACCCACATGGCGACATTGCGGTATATGATGCCATCGTGCGTTTGGCGCAGCCCTTTAGTATGCGTTATATGCTCGTGGACGGGCAAGGTAACTTCGGATCGGTAGATGGCGATCCACCTGCTGCCATGCGTTATACCGAAGTGCGTATGCAAAAGCTGACCCACCAAATGCTTGCCGACCTTGACAAAGACACGGTGGACTGGGAAGACAACTACGACGGCTCCGAAAAAATGCCATCGGTATTGCCTGCCCGTTTGCCAAATTTGCTTATCAATGGTGCTACAGGGATTGCGGTGGGTATGGCAACCAACATGGCACCCCACAACATCAGCGAAGTCATTAACGCTTGTCTTGCCTTTGTGGACAATCCCCACATCAGTACCGAAGCATTAAGCACACACATCAGTGGGCCTGATTTTCCGACGGGCGGTATTATTTATGGGCGTAGCGGTATTTTGGACGCTTATCGCACGGGTAAAGGACGACTGCATATTCGTGGGCGTTATCACATTGAAAACATGGACGGCGCAAGTAAAGACCGTGAACGCATTGTTTTTACAGAAATTCCTTATCAAGTCAATAAAGCCAAACTCATAGAACAAATCGCAAGCCTTGTCAATGACAAAAAAATAGAAGGCATTTCAAGCATTCGGGACGAATCTGACAAAGAAGGTATGCGTATTGCCATCGATCTAAAACGTGGCGAAAATGCCGAAGTGGTGGTCAATAATTTGTTCAACCAAACGCCTTTGGAGTCCAGTTTTAGCATTAATATGGTTGCCCTTGATAACGGTCAGCCACGTTTGATGACGCTGCGTGATTTGATTGGGGCGTTCATTCGTCATCGTCAAGAAGTCGTTACCAGACGCACCATTTTTGAGCTAAACAAAGCCAAAGCCCGTGGACATCTGTTAGAAGGCTTAACCATCGCCCTTGCCAACATTGATGACATCATCACCACCATCAAGCAATCTGCCAACCGCACACAAGCTCGCCAAGCCTTGCTTGATAAAGTGTGGCAGGCGGGTGGTGTGGTCGCCATGCTAAAAAATGCAGGGGCAACGTCTGTGCGTCCTGATTTTATTGAAGGCGAAGACTTAAATGCGCCATTTGGCTTAATTAATCACGAAACGCAGTACCGTCTATCCCCTGACCAAGTGGGGGCGATTTTGGATATGCAGTTACATCGCTTGACGGGGCTAGAGCAGGACAAACTTTCCAAAGAATATCAAGACATCTTGGCGCAAATTGCGGAGTTGATGGCGATTTTGGCAGATTTTGATAAATTGATGGGCGTGATTCGTGAAGAATTGACCCAAATTTTGGCAGAATTTGGCGATGAACGCAAAACCGACATCGTGGACGCTCGTCATGACTTTAGCCGTGAAGACCTGATTCCAGAACAAACCGTGGTACTGACCGTTTCTCGTACAGGTTATGCCAAAACTCAGCCCATCAGCGATTACCAAGCGCAAAAACGTGGTGGTAAGGGTCGTTCTGCCACCAACATGAAAGAAGATGACGTGATTGAGCATTTATTGGTAACCAGCACCCATGCCACGATTTTGTGCTTTACCAATACGGGGCGTGTGTTTGGACTTCGTGGGTTTGAAGTGCCGATCGCTTCTCGTGGCTCTAAAGGTCATCCATTGGTGAATTTGATTGATTTGACCACCGATGAAAGCGTTACAGCGATTTTGCCAGTACAAAATCTAAAAGACGATGACAAATTTGTCTT
>JBHAZZ010000166.1:0-40004 GCA_041781275.1 Moraxella sp. | reverse complement strand
TATCTATTGTGGCGGTATCTTGGATAAAATTATTGATGATAGAACAGATAAATTAATTTAAGACCACATTGTAGCAAAAATCAACTTTTCCCATCTTGCCAAATACCCCACATCACGTTATCATGGGCGTTTTTTTATACAAAACACGCACATTATGCTAGCAATACTCATGCAGCTTAGCGGTGGCATTGGGCTATTTTTACTCGGCATGACGCTGATGACCGACAGCCTAAAAGCCATGGCAGGCGACAGTTTACGTCTTTGGCTTGGGCGTTTTACGGGTTCTCCCATCAAAGCCATGTTTTCGGGCATTGGTTTTACCATGCTTGTGCAATCGTCCACAGCCACCACGTTGGCGACCATTGGTTTTGTCAGTGCAGGGGTGCTGACCTTTGCCCAAGCCATCGGCATCATCATCGGAGCAAACATCGGCACTACCAGTACAGGTTGGATGGTGGCTTTTTTGGGGCTAAAATTTTCCATCACCGCTTTTGCGTTACCGATGGTGGGCGTTGGAGCGATGATGAAACTACTAGGCAAGGAGCTTGTGGCGTATGTTGGGCTGTCTTTGGCAGGGTTTGGGCTGTTATTTCTTGGCATTGATTTTTTGCAAGAAGCGATGGCAGGTTTTGCTCAAGCGGTGGATTTGACTGGGTGGTCGGACAACAGCATTGGCACACAGCTCATTCTTGTACTGGTTGGGCTTGTCATGACCGTGCTACTGCAATCATCTACGGCAGCGGTAACAGCAACGCTTGCCGCCCTTGCCAGTGAAGCCATCAACCTGCCACAAGCCTTATCACTGGTCATCGGACAAAACATCGGTACGGTTGCCACCGCCGTTTTGGCAGCAGCCGGAGCCAGTGTCAGCGCCAAACGTACGGCAGCGGTACACGTGGTGTTTAATGTCGTCTCGGCGGTGCTTGCTTTGTTTTTCTTAGCGCCCATGACTTTATATTTGGTGCGTCATGAAATCATTGATTGGGATTCTACCATCATCATTGCCGCCTTTCATACCGCATTTAGCCTTTTGGGGGCGCTGTTATTCATGCCTTTGACCGCCCAATTTCAAAAGGTGATTGAAATTTTGATCCCCCAACAAGACCTGCCTACCACCAGATTTTTGGACGAAAGTTTGTTTTCTTTGCTGTCGCTTGCCATTAATGCAGGCAAATTGGCACTGTGTCAAAGCCTGTCTGACGTGTATAAACAGTTGGTACAAGCAGGCAAGGGAGAAATTTTGGGCAAGGACATCAACAGCGCCGCCTTAGACACCACGTTAATACAAGTTGATGAATACCTAAAAAAAATGCCCGTACCCACCGCCAAAAACGACCAACAACATCTCAACGATTTGCTGCGTTTGGTGGTGTACGCCCGAGTCATTCGTGATGACATCTTGACGGTCAATTTTATTGATGAACTGCGCCATGACACGGGCAATTTTTTACCGCAAGCTTTGGTGTATTTTGAGCAGCTGACCCATTATTTGGCGCATTTGCCGATAGATGGCATTGATGAAACTTTTGTAGAGACTTTTGTGGCATTTGGCGACACCATGAAAGCACAAAAATACGATTTAAGGCTGCTAGTAGTACAACAAACTCATCACGCTTCGGAAGCGCTAGATCAAATCACCGCTTTGCGCTGGCTGGATCGTTTGGTCAAACATACCGCAAAAATGGTACTACTGCTCAAAGAACAAGCACCAAAACACCCAGAAGGACTTTAAAATACTTTAGGTCATTTTAAGTTGCAAATTTTTTAAGACAAAAAAATGACCGCAAAAAGACAAACCACCCATTTATCCAAAACTTAAATGGGTTAAGCCACCAATACACCCTATTCATGCAACGCTTTATAAATGGTGTTGGCAAGCGTTTTGCCGATGCCTTTGACTTTGGCGATGTCGTCTTGTGAAGCCCCAAGCAGCTCCCGAATACCGCCAAAATGCGCCAACAGCGCACGCCTGCGAACTTCGCCAAGGCTGGGAATGACTTCCAGCACCGAACCGCTGCGAGCCTTATCTCGTTTTTTGCGATGGGCGGTGATGGCAAAACGGTGGGCTTCATCACGAATTTGCATAATTAGGTGCAAGGCTTTATTGTCGTGGGGCAAATCTATCGGCTCATGCTCCACAAAGTGCAAAATCTCAAGCCCTGCCTTGCGTCCTTCGCCTTTTGCCACGCCCATCAATATGGTGTCATTACCCATACCAAGCTCATCAAGCACCGCCTTGGCAACCGCAAGTTGTCCCTTGCCCCCATCAATAAGTAGCAGCTCAGGCAAAGCGTGTTTGCTGTACCGTCTGGTCAGCACCTGACGCATGGCAGCATAATCATCGCCCCCCGTAATGCCAGAAATGGCGTACTGGCGATACTCTCTGCGTCTTGCACCCATGGTGTCAAACACCACACACGACCCCACCGCCATTTCTCCCATGGTATGACTGATGTCAAAACATTCAATGCGATTTATCGGCTTGTCCGACACATCTGCCAACACCTTAGACAGCTCAAAAAACCGCTGCTGCAACTCTCGATAATCCAAAAGCTGAGACTTAAGGGCGTTATCTGCATTCAGCTGCGCCATCTGCTGCCACTGTTTGCGGTAGGTTTGTACTTGTTGTTTTATGGTGGTTTTTTGTCCAAATTCATCACTTAATAGCTTTTCTACCGTTTGTTTGTCGGGCAAATTTTCTGTAACAATGATTTCTTTGGGCAGCTCCAGCGACACGTTGCTATAAAAGGACAACATAAAATCCTGCAACTGTTCGCCCACCCCATCGCCGCCTAAGCCATCATCAAGCATAAGCATATTGGGAAAATAACTTTGACCGCCCAACACTTTGCCTTGTCGCACCGTCATCACATGAACGCATAAAAGCCCCGCCCCGCAACTGATGGCAAACACATCGGCTTCTCCATCAAGGCGATATACCGCTTGTTCGGCGCTCATTTTTGACAGCAACGCAAGTTTGTCCCGATAAAAGACCGCTTGCTCAAACTGCATATTTTGGGCGCATTCGTGCATTTTGGCGGTCAGATTTTCTTGCAACGTCCCCATATCGCCTTGTAGAAACTGTAAAGCCTGCACCACACTGGCTTGATAATTTTCTTTATCAATCAAACCCACACACGGAGCAGTGCAACGTTTGATTTGATATTCTAGGCAAGGTCGCTTGGCACTGGCAAAGACATTATCACTACAATTACGCAACAAAAACAGCTTTTGCACAAGCAACATGGCTTCTTTTGCCCCTTGTGCTGACGGATAAGGCCCAAAAAATTGTTTGTGCATGCCCTGCTTGCCCCGACCTATCGCCACTTTGGGAAACTCGCCATCATCAACGTACACATAAAGATAGGACTTATCATCACGCAAAATCACATTATAAGGCGGTTTGTGCTGCTTAATCAGCGTCTGCTCCAAAAGCAGTGCTTGACTTTCTGAGCCTGTGATGATGATTTCAATGTCGTCAATGCGTTGCACCAAGGCGGCAGTTTTGGGGTGTGTGTGATTTTTATTAAAATAACTGCTTACCCGACTTTTGAGCGATTTTGCCTTACCCACATAAAGAATGCGGCGAGATTTATCCAACATTTGATATACGCCTGATTGGTTGGGCAAATTTTTCAGAAGCTGAGCAAGGTGGGCAAATTTGGCGGTCATGGCACGTTAAATGACAAATAACATCATTGTAACACAAAACAAAACCCCACCAATATGGCAGGGCTTATAAGATACATAAAATCGGCTGTCTTTGGCAGATTATGCGTCTTTTTTCGTGCTAAGTTTTTCACGGATACGAGCAGATTTACCAGAACGATCACGCAGGTAGTACAATTTGGCACGACGTACATCACCACGACGCTTCACGCTGATGCTGGCAATGATGGGTGAATGTAGCTGGAAAGCACGCTCTACACCAACACCGCTAGAGATTTTACGAACGGTGAAAGAAGAGTTTAGACCACGGTTACGTTTGGCGATGACCACGCCTTCAAAAGCTTGCAGACGCTCACGGTCGCCTTCACGCACTTTTACTTGTACCACAACGGTGTCCCCAGGGGCAAACGCAGGGTGTTCTTTAAGCTGAGATTGTTCAACGTGTTGAACTAGGGGGTGTTTGTTACTCACAGGATTTCTCCAATAAAAACGACATAGGCTATTTCCTTAAGGGCTGTTTTAGCCGTGGTTCTAAGGTCGCATATCGTGATTTTCTATCGCATTTGTCAAAAAGCTTGCAAATACCATCGCCCAAACCACTTAGGCACAAAAAGAAAATATTTTATAAAATTTTTAACCAAAAAGCAAATTTCTTGGTAAATTTTTATGGGTTATCCAACTCTTTTAGCCATTTTTGTTGCTGTTTGTTGGGGTTAAAATTTTCCCACAGATCGGGGCGGCGAGCTTTGGTTCTGACAGCTTGCTGCAAAAACCGCCATTTGGCAATGTTAGCATGATGACCCGACAGCAGCACATCAGGCACACGCTGACCACAAAAATCCACAGGTTTGGTATAATGTGGACAATCCAGCAGTCCATCAACAAAGCTGTCTTCGTGCGCTGACTGTTCGTTCATGACGCTTGGCAGCCTACGAATCACACTGTCCATCAACACCATGGCGGGCAACTCACCACCTGTCAGCACATAATCGCCGATTGAGATTTCGCTGTCCACATATTGTTCAATGATACGCTCATCAATCCCTTCATAACGACCACAAAGCAAAATCATGCCATCGCTTTGACTCATCTGAACCACCGTTTCTTCGCCCAATAATCGTCCTTGGGGCGACAAATACACCACAGGACAAAAGGTGTCAGCAGGTTTTGCTTGTTTGACAAAATATTCCCTAGCCAACTGCTTGGCATACAAAATCGCCTTTTGTAAGGGCTCAGCCATCATCACCATACCAGGCCCACCCCCAAAGGGGCGATCGTCAATGCGGTGATAATTGTCTGTGGTGAAGTCTCTGGGGTTAATGCAGACAAAGGACACTTGTCCGTTTTTGATGGCTCGAGACGTGATACCATGTTCACTGATGGCTGTGAACATCTGTGGCATGATACTGATGACCGCAAAAAACATGATAACGCCCCGTCAATCTTTAATAATCACTGCCCCACGCCACCTGCATGGTTTTTTCTTGTAGATTAATGTGTAGCACCACGTCTTTGTGCCACGGAATCAGTCGCTCTTCGCCGTCAATGCTGTCTTTGGTGGGTTTGACCGTGATGATTTCATGAGCGCTCGTTTCAAAAAGGTTTTTGATCACGCCCAAATTTTCGCCTTCTTCGTTGATGACCGTCAGTCCCACCAAATCCGACCAATAATATTCATCTTCGGCAAGTTTGGGCAAGTCATCTTTGGACGCCCATACGGTTGCTCCGTGCATGGTCTCGGCAAGATTGCGATCGGGTATTTCTTTAAAGCTTGCCACCAAACCTTGACCTTGGACGTGCCATGCCGTTACCGTCAAAGGCTTAAATCCTGTGGCCGTTTTTAGCCACCACGAACGAATGTCAAAGATGTCATCACGGTTATCCAAATGACTAAACACCCACAGCCAGCCTTTGATGCCGTAGGGTTTTTTAAGTGTGGCAATTTTAATCAATTCACTGTTATCGTTTGGTGCGGTTTGACTCATAATTTGTAATCATCTCAAACATAAAATAAAACGGTTTGCGTTTTTGGCAACACAAACCGTTATCATACTTGTAAAAACCCAATGGGTTGATACTTAAGCTTTTTGTGATTTTACCAACTCGGCAACACGATCAGAAGGTTGAGCACCTTTGGCAATCCAAGCATTATAAGCATCTAAATCAACACGGAATTTGATCTCTTGACCACGAGCCAAAGGATTAAAGAAACCGATTTGCTCAATACGGCGACCATCACGGGCAGCACGCTTATCAGCAACGATAACATGATAAAAAGGACGTTTTTTTGAACCACCACGGGCTAAACGAATAACAACCATAAAAACTCTCTGTTAAAAAATCTTAGGACTATATAAAATAAGTGCAAGAATTGAGCCATGCTGGTTGCCAAAAATGAGGATGAGCCGTTGGCAAAACCAGAACTAAACACTCATTATAGCAAATTTCATCATAAAATCAAAGGGGGCGTTCGGTAAAATTTTTACTTCATGGTAATGAATGTGCTACAATCAGCATAAGCTCAACCTGTGTTTGCCCGCCATGAAAAATCTGTCTCGTCTGCTACTTAAATTACGTTATCACGCCAATTCCAACACATGGCATACGGTGCTGATGATTACCTTTATCGTATTTGCCAGTGTGGCGCTGTCCATTTGGCTGTTTTGGCGAAGTCTGTATTTACCAGAAATCAAAAATCACGCCAATTATTTAAGCAGTGAACTTAAATTAATTGATAAAGCCCAACAAGAATTTGGTGGCGATGATAGACGCATTTTGACATGGATTCATCAATATAGCCACATTCAAATCATTGATGATCCCAATGAATTTCCCCAAGTCAGCGACAAACTGCTTGCCGATTTTTTTACCAACATTTTTTCACGACAAGTCAGCAAAAACATCGGGCGTGATGTACAAGTGTACTTTAAATTCAAGCCCACGCCTTATCTTTGGGTACAAGACAGCAAATACCCAAACATCTGGATAAAAGAACCTGTCCCCCATTATTCACAGTACAGCGCCAGTGTTTTGGCGGGGTTTGTTTTGGGGCTACCGATTTTGACATTATTGACCATTTTGGTGTTGGTTCGCAGACTAAATCGCCCCCTAAAACGCCTAGAACGCACCGCCACCGATTATATCAATTTGGGACACGCCACCGTTTTGCCCACCGACGCAGGCTCTAACGAAATTCGCAAAGTAAACATCGCCTTTAACCGCCTATTTGCCACCTTAAGCCAAGCCCAAAAAGAACGCACCATCATGCTTGCAGGCATTTCTCACGATCTGCGCACGCCCTTGACTCGTATGCGTTTGACCGCCGAAATGTTACCAGATGATTTTTTTCGGGAAGGGCTGGTGTACGATATTGAAGACATGGACGCCATCTTGGAACAGTTCATTTCTTTTATGAAAGACGGATCAGACGAAGCGGTACGCATGACGACACTGGACACCATTTTTCATGAAATCATGGTGCAATTTAATGGGGTCAAATTTCATTATCATAATGATGTCAAAGAAGACGTTGCCGTTCGCCCTTTGTCCATCAAACGGCTGATTGTCAATTTGGTGAACAACGCCATACGTTACGGCAGCGAACCCATTCATCTGATTGCCACCATTTTACCGCCCAGCGATGACAGCGCCACGCCGTTTTTGCTGCTTTGCGTCAAAGACGAAGGGCAAGGCGTTGCCGAAAGCGAATTGGCTCGTATCATGCAACCCTTTGAACGGGGAGAAACCGCCCGCACCACCCAAGGCAGCGGATTGGGGCTTGCCATCGTAGAACGCATTGCAAGGCTACACCAAGGCACGGTAGAAGCCCAAAATCACCCACAAGGTGGACTGCAAGTGTGCGTCAAAATTCCCCTACTGTCGCAGCTTATCAAACCGCAAACCCTAGGGGCAAATCACATAGACGACAGCAAGTCTTGATAGAGACAGCCCGTCTAGGCTATATGATGGCTTATTTTTTGCCGATTTGTGGGGGTAAGCGACTGCTGGTGTCTTCAAAACTGACAGGTTTTTGTAGTTGTGATTGCGCTTGGGCGAGTGCTTTTTCTTCTTTATTGCCAGAAAGCAACAAATACCCAAGCATTGCCGCATTGGCAATCACCAAAAAACTAAATACATAAGGCATGATCACACCCATTTATAAACACATATTTTTATGTTAAATTTTGACATATTTTTAAGGTCAGCACCACGAGAAAATGCTTATTGGCTTATCCAAAGGGTTAATCGGTCGTGTTTACTTTTCGTTATGTGATTTGCCAATTAGGTGTTTTTCGCTGACCGCTTGCGTCATTTCGTCAGCAGCGATGGTTACGCCAATTTGTTTGACTGGCCATTTCATGATAAACCTTGCACCGTGCAGTGTTGGGCTTTCGTCCACGCTCATACTGCCATTAAACCAAAAAGCAATGCGACTGACGATAGACAGCCCCAAACCATAACCCCCCGATGAACGTGTACGACTGTCGTCCAAGCGAGCAAAAGGAATAAACACTTTTTCACGATCCGCTTCAGGAATGCCATGTCCGTCATCTTCCACACTCACAAAGGCGATATTTTTGTGAACACCTGCGCTGATGATGATGGTGCTGTTGGCATAACGCAGCGCATTACCCGCCAAGTTTTGTACCACCCTATGCAAATACCGTCTGTCCGCCATTGCCACCACTTTTGAGGCAGGCGCATTGATTTTGACGGTGATGGGTTTGCCTAGCGCATTGGTCTCTCGTTCAATTTGTTCAAGCAGCTCTTTTAGCCCCACCATCTGCCAATCCATCTGCGGCGAACCTTCTTCTAGCTTTGCATAAGTCAAAATCTCATCAATGAGATCGTTCAGCGATTCAATGTCTTCATCAATATAGTTTTTTTGGCTTTGTCTGCTGTCATAATCGTCATCATCAGCAAGCATATCCACCGCAAAACGAATGCGAGCTACGGGTGTTCTAAGTTCGTGCGACACCGCCCGAGTCAGCTCTCTTTGCGACTGAATCAAACGCTTGATGTGCTTAGTCATGGAGTTAAAAGCAGACGACAACCGAGCAATGTCATCACTGCCGATCACCTGCACGCTGGTTTCTAGATTGCCTTTGGCAACTTTATTGACCCCTGCTTGCAATAATTGTAAGCGTCTTTGCAACGGAAAAATCAGCCCATACACGCCGACACTTATCATCAAAAGGCAAATCAGCACCACACTGACGATCAAATTTAATGGAAAAAAGTTAAATAAGGCGATTGGGCCTGCCACCACCATCACCCCTTCAATTTCGCTTTTGGCAATGATGGAAATATTAGGGTCTTGGGTATTGGCGCTGTCTTTATACAAAACAACGGGTTCTTGCTGGTTTAATTTGGCGATTTGTTCACTGTCCAAATCAAGGTTTTGCACCGCTTCTAAAGCGATGGGATAACCAAACTTATTACTCAAAAACTCCAAACGCCCTTTTTTACTATCAAAGGTGGGATAATTGGACAAATCTTGCAACAAAAACATCATCATCGCACGCACTTGGCGTTCACTAATGCGAGAAACTTTTGTCCATAACACATTGTTTTCGTTGCCAATACGGTGATAAATGTACGATTCGTTGGTTTTGGGGTTGTGGCGAACAACTGCTTTTTCTTCTTCTAATTGTTTAAGTTCTCTGGCTTTAAAACCAATGTTATCAATGGGAGTAATGATAAACATAGACCCAAACGCCGCACTGGCATTTTGTAACCAAATCTGACGTTCTCTGGGGGTTTTTTGCGACAGTACACTTTGACTGGTCAAATAAAATGCGCCCGTCGCCATTGACTCTCTATAAGTCTGAATGCGTTCTTGGTTAATACTTTCAATCAACAAATAGGCAAAAAACGCCACCACCAAACAAATCAGTAGCAATCCTGAATAAATACGAAAAAAAATACTGCGTTCAGCAAAAGAAAATAGCGTCATGCTTACAAACTGATGAAAAATAAGAGATAAAAAATGAAAGCCAGCAATGCAACTGACTTTCATTATAACACAAGCTGTTACCCAAAATGTGTTTTTTGGACGACAGGATTAATTACTGTCCTTAACGAATAAATAACCCTTGCTGCGAACGGTTTTGATGCGTTTGGGGTTTTCTGGATCATCACCAATTTTGGGACGAATGCGAGAAATGCGCACATCAATAGAGCGATCTTGACCATCGTACTCAATGCCACGCAGACGCTCAAAAATGTCTTCACGAGACAAAATACGTCCAGCATTAGAAGCCAACAGCCAAAGTAAATCATACTCAGCACTGGTAAAATCTACCAAACGTCCACCAAGCATGACCGAACGACCACCATTATCAATCACCAACTCACCAAATTCTAGGCGCTGTGGCGATTCATGCACAGGTGTTGATTCAGAACGGCGCAACAAAGCACGGATACGAGCCAACAACACACGGGGCTGAGCAGGTTTGGCGACATAATCGTCCGCCCCCATTTCTAGTCCCAACACTTGATCCATGTCTTCAGTGCGAGCCGTCAACATCAAAATGGGCTGACTATAATGCGGACGCACTTCACGACATACCGTCAAGCCATCGCTTCCTGGAAGCATGACATCAAGCAACACCAAATCTGGCTGTTCACTGATAATGCGACGAATCGCACGAGTGCCATCAGTTTCAATCGCCACGTCCAAGCCATTGCGTCTTAGATAATCTTGCGTTAGTGTCGCCAAACGCTCATCATCTTCAACAATCAAAATGCGTGGAATGTTTTCTTTTTCAGATGCCATTACTGTCATATCATGTCCTTAGGCAAATCAATGTGGTATGTTACTTGACTTGAACACGGTTTCTGTATCTGCGCATGGTTTGTAACTGTGCCACAGACTCAGCCAACGCCAAGAGTGCTTCTTGCGTTTGTAGTGTACTGCTTTGATTGGCAAGTAACTGCTCTGCTTTTTGACGTGCTTCAGCGATTTGCGCTTCATTTAAGCTGTGAGCCATTTGAGCAGCACTGGCAAGGACGGTTACTACTTTGGGTTGTACTTCCAAATAACCCCCTTTAATATAAATCACTTCATCAGCACCATCAGCAGTTTTTAGATGCATCGGACCTGGCTTGAGTAAGGTTATCAAAGGCACGTGCCCTGCCAAAATCCCCAATTCACCCTCACTGCCGGTTGCTACGAGCATTTGAATGTCGCCAGCGTAAATTTCTTCTTTAGCACTGACCACTCGGCATTTAAAAGTAGCCATCTTTTTCTCCCAAATGATTAGGATTGCTGTTTTTGGGTAAAGATTTGTGGCAAATACTCACCACAAATCTTTTTTATCTTAGGATTTTAGTTTTTCGGCTTTAGCAATGGCTTCGTCAATGCTACCAACCATATAGAACGCTTGCTCTGGCATATGGTCGTACTCGCCTTCAATGATGGCTTTAAAGCCAGCAATGGTATCACGCAGTGCTACATATTTACCAGGGGCACCTGTAAATACTTCGGCAACGTGGAATGGCTGAGATAAGAAACGTTGAATCTTACGAGCACGATATACAACCATCTTATCTTCTTCAGACAATTCGTCCATACCCAAGATGGCGATGATATCTTTTAGTTCTTTGTAGCGTTGCAATACTTCTTGTACACCACGAGCCACATTATAATGCTCTTCGCCAATTACTTGCGGATCAAGCTGACGAGATGTAGAGTCTAGTGGGTCAACCGCAGGATAAATACCTTGAGAAGCGATATCACGGCTTAGAACGACGGTTGCGTCCAAGTGAGCAAAGGTGGTTGCTGGTGATGGGTCGGTCAAGTCGTCGGCTGGTACATAAACCGCTTGAACAGAAGTAATAGAGCCCGATTGCGTTGAAGTAATACGCTCTTGCAAAATACCCATTTCTTCAGCCAAAGTGGGCTGATAACCTACTGCTGACGGCATACGACCTAGCAGTGCTGACACTTCGGTACCCGCCAAGGTATAACGATAAATATTATCTACGAATAACAATACATCACGACCTTTGCCAGTGGCTTCGTCTTTTTCATCACGGAAATATTCCGCCATGGTCAGACCAGTCAAAGCAACACGCAAACGGTTTCCTGGTGGTTCGTTCATCTGACCATAAACCATGGCTACTTTTGACTTACTGAAGTCTTCGGTATTAACAACGCCCGCTTCTTGCATTTCGTGGTAGAAGTCATTACCTTCACGAGTGCGCTCACCCACCCCTGCAAACACAGAAAGACCTGAGTGTTTCAAAGCGATGTTGTTAATAAGTTCCATCATGTTAACGGTCTTACCAACACCTGCGCCCCCAAACAAACCAACTTTACCCCCTTTAGCAAACGGACAAAGTAGGTCAATTACCTTGATACCAGTTTCCAAAAGCTCCGTTGAGTTAGACTGCTCATCATAGCTGGGTGCTTCACGGTGGATAGACCATTTTTCTTGAGCATTAACAGGACCTGCTTCATCAATGGGGCGACCAAGTACGTCCATGATACGACCCAAAGTCGCTTGACCTACAGGCACAGAAATGGGCGCACCTGTGTTAGCGACAGCCAAACCACGTTTTAGACCTTCTGTTGAACCCATGGCAATGGTACGTACCACGCCATCACCCAATTGTTGTTGTACTTCCAAAGTGGTTTCGGTGCCAACTACGTGTAGGGCATCGAAAATCTGGGGTACTTCGCCACGGTTGAACTCCACGTCAATAACCGCACCGATAATCTGCACAATACGACCGCTCATTGCGTTCTCCTAATAATTCATTGTTCGGCTAAGAAACAGCGGCAGCACCGCCAACGATTTCCGAAATTTCTTGAGTAATCGCCGCTTGGCGAAGTTTGTTGTAAACCAATTGCAGCTCTTTGATCAAATTGCCTGCATTATCCGTTGCAGCCTTCATCGCCACCATACGAGCCGACTGTTCAGATGCGATATTTTCTAGCACCGCTTGATAAACGATAGATTCAATATAATCATTCATTAAGTTATCAATCAGTGTTTTTGCGTCTGGCTCATAGATGTAGTCCCAACTGTGAGCGATGCTGTCATCGTCCAATACCCCTTCAGGCAAAGGCACAAGTTGTGTGGCTACTGGTTTTTGCGTCATCGCATTAACAAACTGGTTATAGACCAAATAAATGCGATCAATACGACCTGCTTTATAGTCATCTAACATCGCCAGCACTGGACCACGAATTTGATCATAGGAAGGACTATCACCATAATCGGTTACTGCTGCTGAGACATTTCCGCCATAATTCTTAAAAAAGCCCACCCCTTTAGAACCAATCGCAGCAAACGTAATATCAACCGACTGCTCTTGGTACTGTTTGACGGATTTTAGTAAGGTTTTAAACAAATTAATGTTTAGCCCCCCTGCCAAACCACGATCGGAAGTAACCACAATAAAGCCTACATGGTTAACGGGGCGACTGACCATGTAAGGGTGCTTATAATCTGCTTGTGCCTGAACCAAATGCGAGATGATTTTATAAATGCTTTCAGCATAAGGACGACCCATTGCCATACGCTCTTGGGCTCGACGCATTTTACTGGCAGCAACCATCTGCATGGCACGAGTAATTTTTTGTGTGCTTTTGATGCTGGTTACTTTTGCACGTATTTCTTTTAAGCTTGCCATAATTGTTCCAAAACTGGATATTTAAATGGATATGGTGCGTTAAGAAATTTAACGCACCATTTGCTTTAGTAGCTGTACGATGCTTTAAATGACTCAATTGCAGCTTTTAGACGACCTTCAATGTCATCGTTATAGTTTGCAGTTTCGTCAATTTCGGTCATCAATGCACCATGATCATTGCGCAAATAACGCAAGAACGCTTCTTCAAACATACCAATCTTTTCTACAGCCACATCAGCCAAATAACCTTCGTTAGATGCATAGATGACAGCCGCTTGATCGGCGATAGACATAGGAGCATATTGCTTTTGTTTCATCAGTTCGGTAACACGCTGACCATGCTCCAATTGTTTTTTGGTCGCATCATCAAGGTCTGAAGCAAACTGAGCAAAGGCAGCAAGTTCACGATACTGCGCCAAAGCGGTACGAATACCCCCTGACAATTTTTTGATGATCTTGGTTTGCGCTGCACCACCCACACGAGATACCGAGATACCTGCGTTTACCGCAGGACGGATACCTGAGTTAAACAAGTTAGACTCAAGGAAAATCTGACCATCAGTAATAGAAATTACGTTGGTAGGTACGAACGCCGATACGTCGCCTGCTTGGGTTTCAATGATGGGCAGAGCCGTCAAAGAACCTGTTTGACCTTTAACTTCGCCACCTGTAAACGCTTCTACATAGTCTGCATTAACACGAGACGCACGCTCTAGCAGACGTGAGTGTAGATAAAATACGTCCCCAGGATATGCTTCACGTCCTGGTGGGCGACGTAGTAGCAAAGAAATTTGACGATAAGCAACCGCTTGTTTAGACAAATCATCATAAACAATCAAAGCATCTTGACCACGATCACGGAAGTACTCACCCATGGTACAGCCAGAATAAGGGGCAAGGTATTGCAAAGCGGCAGGTTCAGACGCTGACGCAACCACAACTGTGGTATAAGCCAAAGCACCAGTCTCTTCAAGCTTACGCACAACGTTGGCAATGGTAGAGCGTTTTTGACCAACGGCAACATAAATACATTTGATGCCCGAGTCTTTTTGAGCGATGATGGCGTCAATTGCCATGGCAGTTTTACCCGTTTGACGGTCGCCAATGATAAGCTCACGCTGACCACGACCGATAGGAATCATGGTATCCACCGCTTTATAACCTGTCATCACAGGTTGATCAACCGATTGACGAGCAATAACGCCCGGTGCAATTTTTTCAACTTTGTCGGTCAATTTGGCATTGATAGGACCTTTGCCATCAATGGGGTTACCTAATGCATCTACCACACGACCCAAAAGTTCAGGCCCAATAGGCACTTCCAAAATGCGTCCAGTACAATAGGCTTTTTGACCTTCTTGCAGGCTCAAATAATCGCCCAATACCACCGCACCTACTGAGTTTTGCTCAAGGTTTAACGCCATGCCATAGACGCCACCTTCAAACTCAATCATCTCACCATACATGGCTTCTTCTAAGCCATAAATTTGCACAATACCATCGGAGACACTGACGATAACGCCTTCAGTTTTTGCAGTTGCGCCCACGTCAAGGTCTTGAATACGCTGCTTAATCAGATTGCTGATTTCGGCTGGATTCAATTGTTGCATTGCCTTGTTTCCTTTAAATTTAGACAGCCAAACTTACGCCGTTAGCTGAGTCTTTAATTGTTTTAACTTGCCACGCACTGAGCCATCGGTAAACTTATCGCCCACTTTAATGGTCGCACCACCTAATAACGCCGGATCAACTTCTTCATGCAAAATAACAATTGCACCTGTAGAAATCGCCAAACGTTCTTGCAGGGTTTTGCGTTGGTCATCGGTTAGTGGATAGGCTGAAGTAACGTAAGCGTCAACCTGTTTTAGCTCTTGTGATTTTAGCTTACTGTATTGAGTATAGATTTGGGGCAATAATGCTAATCTATCATGCTCTGATAATTGGGTAATAAAATTGGTTAGAGCCTGAGAAGGCGCCATACCCAATACCCGAGCAACACCACTAACATCAACACCGTGAGAAGCCACATTGTCTAGCGTTCTTGCCAATAATGAACTTCCAGATGTCTGCTTGGCGTAAACGTCCATAACGATGGTCGTTTTTTGTGGCGCAGAAATGGCTGGATTATTAAGAATTAAAGCGAATTCTTCATTGTCAACAATGCTACTGGCGATGGATAAAAAGTTTTCCCATTCGTTAATTGCATTGTGTTCTTTAGCATAATCAAACGCCGCCTTGGCGTAGGGTTTTGCTAAGGTAGATAGTTCAGCCATATAATCCCCTAATTACAGCTTCGCCGCCAACTGTTCTAGCATACTGGCGTGTTTTTGTTCATCAACTTTATCTTGCAAAATCTTTTCTGCACCAAGCACTGCCAATGCAGCTACCTGAGAACGCAACTGTTCACGGGTTTGAGCCACTTCCTGCTCCACAGCACTATGAGCTGCCGAAATAATACGCTCACTTTCTACACGAGCTTGCTCTTTGGCGTCTTCGATCATTTGATTGGCTGTTCTGTTAGCCTTATCAATGATGGCAGCCGCTTCGGTTTTTGCAGCAGCAAATTCCGCTTCAGCTTTTTGTTCTGCAGATGCCAAATCAGCTTTCGCTTTTTCAGCAGCGTTTAAGCCTTCTTCAATTTTGCGTTGACGTTCATTAATCGCACCGATCAAAGGCGGCCATACGAATTTCATGCAAAACCACACAAAAATCGCAAACGCAATCATCTGACCGATAATAGTAGAATTGATATTCATCCAATCACCTCGTTGTTAGTTAAGGTCAGGTGAAAGCCTTATTTTCTGTGTCGGAAAATCTAACACGCCGAACACAGAAAATGGGCATTACTTGACGACTAGCCGCCGAATGGATTGGCGAATAACAATAGCATGGCAACACCAACACCAATCATAGGTACGGCGTCCAAAAGACCTGCCACGATGAACATTTTGGTTTGAAGTTGTGAACCAAGGTCAGGTTGGCGAGCGGTACTTTCCAAGAATTTGCCACCCAAGATAGCAAAGCCGATACCTGTTGCCAATGCACCTAAACCGATTAGTAGAGCCACAGCAAGTAGCGTGTACTGAGCGATAACTGGATCCATGATGTCTCCTTATTGACCTATTTAAGGGTTGAGTTAAAAGGGTTAAATTAAAAGTTTCAATTAATGTTCTGCTTGTGATGAGATAAGCGACAAGTAAACTATCGTCAACATCATAAACACGAACGCCTGAAGAGTGATAACTAAGATATGGAAGATTGCCCAAGGCACAGACAGCGCCCACTGAATCCAAAACGGCATCAAGGCAATCAAGATAAAAATCAATTCCCCTGCATACATATTACCAAACAGTCGCAAACCAAGTGAGATTGGTTTAGCCAGCAGCGTTACAACTTCTAGTATCAAGTTTACAGGAATAAGTACTGCCTGCAATACAGGGTTTTTGGCACTAAAGGGGTGTAGGGTAAATTCACCAATAAAACCGCCCACGCCTTTATATTTAAGACCAAAACCAATAATAAGTATCAACACACACAGTGCCATACCCAAGGTAATGTTGGGATCGGTACTTGGTACAATTTTAAAGTACACATAATGTGGATCATGCACCATCGCCGCTCCAATTTGCTGAGCCAGTGATGGAATAAAATCAATCGGCACCAAGTCCATCAAGTTCATCAAGAAAATCCACACAAAAATCGTCAATGCCAAAGGAGCAATGAGTTTTGATGTGCCATTATAAGATTCACGGACACAGTTGTCCACAAATTCTACAATCATCTCAATAAAAGCTTGTAGTTTGGTTGGTACGCCTGATGTGGCCTTACGTCCTACTGCCCAAAACAAAGCACAAAAGAATATCCCTAAGCCCACAGACCACAACATAGAGTCCAAATGAATGGCTTTAAATCCCATTTGTGATGCTTCGGCAACATCGTGCGCCACTTTCCAAGTACCTTCACCACCGTCTTTGCCCGGAAGATAACCATAAGTCCAATTGGTCAAATGGTGGGCAATATAATCTGAAGAGTTTTGTTCAGCCATAATAAGCTCTTAATTCAAACAAAATTGAAAATACGCCAAATCAACAAAAATTGTATGCCGACTTGCCATAGACCATTGTTATCGTCATTGTACCGTCAATATGCTTTGAGCAAACCACATACACATCATTGGTATTTTATTGCACCAAAGCCAATATGTAAAGAGAAAATGTACTTTTTTCTTACAGAAAGTTTACAACTGGGGTTAAAATGTCAATTATGTTTTCATACGCCACATACTCACGGTATGCCACACTTGTAAAGCACAAAATCCCACAAACACCGCTGCCGGCGAAAGGGGCTTGACACAGATAAAAATCACAGCAAAACCAACCAACATCACCGCCCATTTTATCATTTGTCCCAAATACATATTTAGCATGACTGCTTGGCGTGCTTTTGCCCCTGTTAAACGATAGGCAATACGAGTAAAGACCAAATTACCCAAAAAACCAAGCATTGCTCCTGCGGTAATGTTTTTGGTGATTACAGCAGAAGAAATACTGCCTGACAGCAACCAATCCGAAATCAGCCCTAGCAAAATCAGCACACACACTGCCCAAAGCTGTCTTTGTTGTTGAGCAAAAATCACCGCCTTATGATTTTGCTGAGCAGGTCGGGTCATTTTTACACCTATTACACGAATGAATGATGGGTAAAATTGCAATTATTTTGTATGAACTGATTTCAATTATGGGCGTGGGGATTATAAGAAGTTTTTTATCAACTTACAAGCTATTTTCACTCCAAAATACCGATTATTTTATAAAAAAATAATTTGGCGGCATTTTGGGAGTGTTTCAGGAAAAATTTGCTTAAAATTGAAGCGGATCAGCCAGTGCAAGCATGAATTTGCGTTACCAATTCTTGCCACGCTTGCACAAAATCTGTATGACCGCTCATGTCTTCTTGTTGTACCGTAACTTTGGTGTCGCCCAGTTTATTGACAATGCCATCAGACACGGGCATTTGCGCCAAAAGGCACATCTGTTTTTGGGGGCGGTTTTGGCTTAGCCATTTGATTTGGCTGGCTTTGGGGGCAAGGTGGTGGTCAGGGGTCAGCGCTCCTATAAAGGACAATTTGGCTGACTTTTCCAAATACTGATAAGCATCATGATATGCCCAGTAAGGTTTTGGGCTTTTTGTTTGTACGCTTAACACCGCCGTGTCCAATTTTTTGCTAAAATTTTGGGCGTTGGTCAAATAACGCTCTTTATGTTCGGGATTGGCATGACTGTGAATCACCGTCAGCGCCCGTACGATGGCTTTGGCATTGTCAGGATCTAACCAAAAATGCGCATCAAAACTGTCAGGCTGTGGCGTGCCATCAATGTTTCTTAGGGGTAAACGATGAAACGCATTTAGGCGATATAGCGAAATGGCGTGTGGTGCTTTTTGCAGATGATTGACCAAATTTTGCTCAAGTTCTTGACCGAACCACACCACAAACCGACTTTCATTAATCAAACGCACACTGCTGGGGCTAAGTTCGCCATGATGTCCGACATCGCCTTTAGAAAGCAGTAGCTGCGCCGGTGGCGTGCCTTCGGTAACGGCATTAGAAAGCAAAAGCAAAGGATAATTACTGACGCTGACCGTTTGTTGTGCCTGTGCCATCAAGGGCAGTGTCAGCATGGCAAGAATTACGCTTACTTTTTTGCCAAATTGGGTAATTTTTGCCATTTTTTTTGTTAATTTTTTCATCATTTCTCCAAAATGCCGATATAATTATGTTATATGGTATCAATTTCATGAAAAGTTTACCATTAGTTTTTTAGATGGTATATTTTTGGAAAATTAAACCGATAAGTGAACATCGGGTCAATGGATTTTCTGATAAAATGATGGTGGTATGCTAGAATAAAATTCATACCTTTAAAGTCTGTTTTATCACAACCGCACGAGTGTTTTATGCCCCACAGTTGTCATCATCAACATCATGTTCATCAAGACGATCCACAAAAACGTCTTGCCGAAGCTAAAGCCCATTGTGAAAATCGGGGTGTGCGCTTTACGCCTTTGCGTGAAGAAGTTTTGTCTTTGATTTTGTCATCTGACCGACCCCTTGGCGCTTATGATCTTATTAGCGCATTACAGCAGTCTCGCCACAACCAACAAACCGACAAAAGCAAAAACATCAACATCGCCCCACCGACCATTTATCGCTCACTGGAATTTTTGCTTAATGAAGGGCTTATCCATCAACTAAGCTCGATCAACGCTTATGTGCCGTGCTGCCACCCAAGATCTGAACACGCAGCAGCATTTTTGATTTGTTCAAAATGTCATCGTGTGGAAGAATGTAGCAATTTGCCCGTCAATGCCATCATTGATTTTGCCAAAAATGATGCCGACTTTGAAATAGAACGCACCATCATTGAACTAAAAGGAATTTGTCGTGCCTGCCGATAAGGTGTTGGTGCTTGACGATGTCAGCTATCAAGTGGGCTCTGCTCGCCTGCTGCATAACATCACGCTTGCCATTGACAACAAAGAAATGATAAGCCTGATTGGCCCAAATGGCGCTGGCAAAAGCACTTTGGTAAAATTAATTTTGGGGCTTATCAAACCCACGTCAGGGCAAATTCATCGTCATGCCACCACGTTAAGCTACGTTCCCCAAAAATTTACCGTGCCGAGCATTTTGCCATTACGGGTCAAAGATTTGCTCGCTCAAGCACGCCCAAACCGCCTAAGCCCAGAACAAAAAACCATCGTTTTTGAAAAGCTGTCTATACCTGCCTTACTGACCAAGCAAGTTCATCATCTGTCAGGGGGCGAAACCCAACGTATGCTACTGGCTCGCTCACTGCTTGATAAGCCCGACTTGCTGATTCTTGATGAACCCATGCAAGGACTAGACCCTGACAGTGAAGCATGGCTGTATCATTTTATAGATGAAATGCCTGAATTTTTGCGCTGTGCCATGCTGGTGGTGTCGCACGATTTGCATTGGGTCATGAAAGGCTCACGGCGGGTAATTTGCCTAAACAAGCACATCTGCTGTCAAGGTGAGCCAAGCCAAATCGCCCTAAGCCCTGAATTTACCAATTTATTTGGGCATTACCATCAAAGCCCCTATATTCATCACCACAACCACTGTCATCACCACACATAACCAACCATAATATGAACGAATGGCTTCCCATCATTGCCCCTGCTTGGATTGCAGGCTCTTTACTGGCTTTATTGTCTGCCCCCTTAGGCTGTTTGGTGCTGTGGCGACGTATGGCGTTTTTTGCCGATACTTTAGCGCATGGTGCGCTGTTTGGGGTGGCACTTGCCGTGTGGCTGTCGCTACCCAATGATTTGGGGACAACGCTTGTGGGAGCGTGCGTGGTAGGTGTCTTGACCGTCATAGAAGACAAGCGTTTGCCCAATGACGCTTTGTTGGCGGTGGTTTCAGCCAGTCTTTTGTGTTTGGGGCTTTTGACTTTAACTCAATTAACCCAGCAACAAGCCAACGTACTGGGCTTTTTATTTGGCAATCTATTGCAAGTAGATTGGGCGGATTTGCCCCGCCTTGGAGCGTTGATTGCTTGCGGACTGGCGTTTTTGGCGTGGATTTGGGTTAAACAAGTCAAACTTGCCACTTACGAACCTTTGGCTCAAATCAGCGGCATTAACCCCACCGCCCAAAAACTGTTTTTTATGGGACTGCTGGCAGGATTTTGTACGGTGGCATTGCAAGCCGTGGGCAGTTTGTTAATCAGTGGACTGCTGATTTTACCCGCCCTTATCGCCCGTCTTTTGGCAAATTCCCCCAAACAAATGGTCATCATCGCCTTAATTGTTGCCCAGCTGGCGGTTACTTGTGGCGTTTGGGGCAGCGTATGGCTTGACGCACCCACGGGGCTAAGCATTGTGCTTGCTTTGGCGCTTGTGTTTTTTGTTACCTTAACCTTTAGTAAACTGCAAAATGCCCAATAATTCATACCCACCCCACCACATTCATGCAAGTGATGTCTGCCGTGTGATACAGCTGTCGGATTTGCATTTGCCTAACGATACTTGTTCCATTTATCATCAAAATTTTATCGCCCTACTCAGCAAAGCCCTAACGCTGCGCCCTGATTTATTGTTGTTGACGGGTGATTTGGTGCAAGACGGCAACCAACAAGGTTACGATTGGCTGTTTGATAAACTTACCCAAACAGGCGTGGCTTTTGTGTGTATTGCCGGCAATCATGACGTAACACACGAAAATCACACCCATCTGCCCTTTGAGCGGCGCACGTTTAGTCCTGTGCTACCCGACGATCGCCTTGTGGCGTGCCATCGGTTACAAATTTGGCTGCATGGCATGAACGCTTGGCAAATCTTACTGTTAAATTCCACCATAGGCGGCGAAATTGTTGGCGAACTGAACCGACAAAGCTTAACTTGGCTAGATGACACCCTAAAGACTTACCAAACCAACACACTAATCGCCCTACATCATCACCCCCTAGCCGTTGGCTCACGCTGGATAGACGCTTATCGTTTACAAAACTTTGATGAATTTTGGGCAACACTTGCCCCACACGCCCACGTTCAAGGCGTCATTTCAGGTCATGTCCATCAAGCGCACGCCCTAAACACCCCCACGCCTTATCCTTGCCAATTTTTGACCTGCCCTGCCAGCAGTCGCCAGTTTTTGCCCTTTGCGGACACCTTTGCTTTGGACGACATCGCCTGTGGGTTTCGTTATTTTGAGCTGACACAGGAAAAATTTAGTACACAAGTTTACAGATTGTAACTGTTTATTAATGATTTTCGGTATAAAATTTGCTTCTTTTTAAAACATATTTCTATTGATACTTGAAATACCCCAGTTTGCCCCAACATAAGGGCGGTTTTTTATGTTAATGATGGCTTTAAAAGGAACAACATGAGTACCACTTTTACCCCCTACACACTAGCCAAAGACGAAGAGTATATGTCTGAAAAGCAACTGGCGCATTTTCGTACCTTGTTGATGCAATGGAAAGCCGAATTACTTGCCGAAGCCGAGCGCACCAAAGACTACATCAACGAAGAAACCAACGCCATGGCGGACATCAACGACCGAGCCACCCAAGAAGAAGAGTTTGCTTTGGCGCTGCGTACTCGTGATCGTGAGCGCAAACTGGTGCGCAAAATTGAAAAATCCATCGCCGAAATTGAAACGGGTGATTATGGCTACTGCGAAACTTGCGGCGTGGAAATTGGACTGCGCCGCCTAGAAGCCAGACCAACCGCCACTCAGTGCATTGACTGCAAAACCATGTCCGAAATCAAAGAGCGCCAAATCCAAGGTCATTTATAATTCATGACTGTCGTAGGACGTTTTGCGCCGTCGCCCACAGGCAAGTTACATCTTGGGTCTTTGACCACCGCCGTTGCCAGTTTTTGCCACATCAAATCCTTACAAGGCAAATGGCTACTTCGGATTGAAGACGTGGATTTTGAGCGGTGCAAAGCGCCTTTTACGACATCTATTTTGCAAGATTTGGACAACTTAGGCTTACACAGCGATGAAACCGTCGTCTATCAGTCGCAGCGTCAAGCCATTTATGATGAATTTTTAGCCGATAACTTGTCTCGTTTTTGTTATGTTTGTACCTGCTCTCGCAAAACTTTATCGGCATATTTTCAAGAACACCATCAAAGCCCCTACCCTTTTCATCAACAGCCACAACTTACTTTAACCAAAAGCCTACTTTCCACGCCCATTTATCCACGTCTTTGCCTACACAAACACCATTTGCCAAGCCCTGATGGTAAAGTTCGTTTGATTTTACCCAATACCTTAAGCGTGTTTTTTGATGGCATTCTTGGGGAAGTTTGGGACAATCCTGCACAAAGTTTGGGCGATGTGGTGGTCAAACGCCAAAACGGCATGATAAATTACATACTGGCTTGCGCCATTGATGATGGACTACAACACGTCAGTCATGTCATGCGTGGGGTGGATATTTTGCCCATGACGGTCGCTCAATTGCACATCATCGCCCTGTGTGGACTTACTTTGCCCAGTCATTTTTATCATTTGCCCCTGCTACACAACACGGACGGACAAAAACTTTCCAAACAAAACTTGGCAACAGCGATTGATACCAGTACACCTTTTAAAGTCAGAAAACTTCTGGTGCAAGCCTTGACGTTATTGGGGCAGCGTTTGCCTGTTGATATTTTAGATGGCAGTCCTGATGAAATCTTGGCGTGGGGCTGTCGCCACTGGGACAATACCCCACTACAAACCAAGGTCAGTTTGGGCGTTATTGGCTAATATTTGCGGTTTTCGTTGTCTTGGTCAATTTGGGCGCTTTGGGCGTCAATCTTTAGGACAATGGCAATCATCACCATCAGCACAAGCATGGACGACCCCCCAAAACTATAAAATGGCAATGTCAGCCCCTTAGATGGCAGCATACTCATGTTCATGCCTGCATTAATAAATACTTGTCCAAATAACACCGTGGCAAACCCAAACGTTGTATAACTTAAGCGTAATTGACGGCGTTTGAGCGATTTATAACTGATGCGCATGACACAAATAATAATCAGTGCTTCTAGCAGCAATACAGCCATGACCGTTACAAAGCCCAATTCTTCACCCGTAATCGCCAATAAATAATCGGTATGCGCTTCTGGCAAATGGGATAATTTTAGAATGCTGTCGCCATAGCCCACCCCTTCAAAGCCCCCACGAGCAAAAGCAGCAAGCGCTCTGGCAGGCTGAAAATCCGCACCCAAAGGATCATCATAAGGGTCTAAAAATGACGTAAATCTTGATGATCGATACTCCGCCGCTTGAATGGCGATATACCCTGCAATCACCCCCACCACTGCCAATGCCAAAGAATGCAGATAAGGTGTACCACTGACAAACAAAATGATGAATGCTGTCGCCAAAATCACCATCACCGTACCAAAGTCAGGCTGTATAACAATCAGCACAGACACAGGCAAATACCACATCAAAAGCCGCCAGCCCGCCAGCATATTTTCTCGCACTTCGGCAGAACGTCTCACCACATAATCAGAGATGATGACCACCATCAACACCTTGGCAAGCTCGGCAACTTGTAAGTTCATGATACCCAAATCTAGCCACCGCCTTGAGCCGTTAATTTTTTCAGTAAACAGCGTCAATATCAAAAGCAGCAGCATAAAAATCCATGCCGAAAACACCAAAGAAAATTGGTAATACCACTTTAAAGGCACTTTATAAACAATCAATCCTGCCATTAGCCCAATCATGATATAACTTAATTGCGACCAAAAAAATTTTAATTCTGGCAGGTTTTTGACTTGAGCGACAGGCACAGACGTTGAAGCAATCATCAACAGACTTAAGGTCATCAAAATCACTAAAGACACCATCAAAACATGACGGGATTTGGGTAAATAAGGCGCATAATCTATGCGCCATTGTTCTATTTTTTCTATGAACGGTGTTTTTGCGGTGCTTGACATAACAACTTTTTAAATACAATAAAGCTCTATTATAGATGATTTCAGACAAAAAAATAAGCAGACTTCACACACGGGCAGTTGTCTGCTTAGTTTTTATGAACGTGTTTTTAGGCCGCTAGGGATTTTACCAGTGCCATAAACTGCTCTCCCCTGTCGTGATAACCCTTAAATTGGTCAAAACTGGCACAGGCAGGCGACAAAAGTACCGCTTTGGCAGAAGATTGACCAGCAAGCGTGGTCGCTGTCGCTAGCGTGTCGGCGTCTATCAAACGATCCAAAGCTATCTTTTGGGCAAGTTTTTCTTTGATTACTGCTTTGTCTTGTCCTATCAAATAAATGTTATCGGCATATTTGTCAGCCAAGGTGGTCAATTCGGCAAAATCTTGACCTTTACTTTGACCACCAACAATCAACGCCAATGAACGCTCACCATATATCGCCCCCAAACCATCAAGAGCGGCAAGGGTTGAGCCGATGTTTGTGCCTTTAGAGTCATTAAAATAAGCTTTGTCGCCCACTTGCGCCACAAACTGACAGCGATGTGCTAGCCCTGCAAAGGCTTTTAAAGCCAAAAGCATGGCACTTTTGTCCAAACCGACCGCAAAACCAAGCGCAAGCGCCGACAAAGCGTTTAATAGATTGTGCTTACCCTTAATCAACAAATCGTCCGCCGAGATCAAAACGTCATGTTGATGACAAAGCAAAATTTGCTCATTTTGACGAAGCAAATAAAAATCACTGTCGCCGCCCCAAGCGTCCACGATCTGTCCGCAAGTTTTGATGACTTTGGCACTGGTATTAGCATTTTGGCAAGCCGCCATCAAGGACGGATCGTCCACGCACACCACCATTTGATCTGCTTTATCAAAAATGCGTAATTTCAGCGCCAAATAATTTGCCATGTCGCCATGTCTGTCCAAATGATCGGCGGATAAATTCAGTATCGTGGCTGCCTGAGCCCCCAGTCCTGTGATGTGTTCAAGCTGAAAACTAGACAGCTCAAGCACCACCATATCCATATCAGCAATTTCAAGCAGCTCTAGTGCAGGTGTGCCAATATTGCCCCCAACGCCGACCACTTTGCCCGCTTGTTTTGCCATCTCGCCCACCAGTGTGGTTACGGTGGATTTGGCATTTGAGCCTGTGATGGCGACCACGGGGGTTTGTATGCCTTGCGCTTTGTCTCTTTGCCTTAAGGTATCTATGAATAACTGCACATCACTGATGACGGGAATTTGGGCAGCTTTGGCAGCGACCACCGCATCAATGGCAGGGTCAATTCCGGGGCTAATGACGACACACTCTGCCGCCAATAAAGCCTTGGCGCTAATCTCACCAAAAATCGTCGCCACGCCTTTAGGCAATTTGTCCGCCAGTGCAGGTTTGGGGTTTTCGTCCACCACCGTTACGGCGTGTCCTTGTGCCACCAAAAATTTTACTGCCGACAGTCCAGAACCGCCCAAACCCACTACCACATAAGCTGTCATGATATGTTTTCCCAAAAAAGTATTTGCTGTTATTTTAACAGATTGTCCGCTGGTGAACATTGGATTTTTGCAGAATTTCCCTTATAATGACTGGCATATACCCAAGTTTGCTCCACTACGTTAAGGATTTTTATGAAATTAATTTGTGCCATTATCAAGCCCTTTAAGCTAGATGACGTGCGTGAAGCCCTATCCGACATCGGCATTAACGGCATTACCATCACCGAAGTCAAAGGCTTTGGACGACAAAAAGGACATACCGAGATGTACCGTGGGGCAGAATATGTGGTGGATTTTTTACCAAAAATCAAAATTGAAATCGCCTGTAGCGACGACATGGCAGAAGCGGTGATCAACGCTATCATCAAAACCGCCAACACAGGCAAAATTGGCGACGGCAAGATTTTTGTTACCCCCCTTGAGCAAGTCATTCGCATTCGCACGGGCGAAACGGACGAAAACGCCATCTAGCCAATTAACTCAAGCCAATAAAAACGCATTATTCATCAACAAATAATGCGTTTTTTAGTTATTGACTAAATTTTGCTCAAAAAAGGACTATTTTTTGGTCCAAGTTTGTGAGCCTTTTAGGGTTTTTAGGGTTAGGCTGTTGCCATTTAGGGTGATGTCTGCATTTACCGCAGGAATTGCGCCCCAACGGGGATCTTTGGCTTTGCCTTTGTATTTGCCACTGCCTTGGTCTTTGACATTTAACAATACCGTTTTACCAACAAATTTTTTGGCTTTTTCGGTTTGACCGCTTGCCACCACGCCTGTGTAACTATCGCCTGATTTGCTGATTTTTACCACAGCTTTGGGCTGTCCGTTTTCGCTCATTTGCCAGTTGCCCACGATAGGGTCTGCAAAAGCACTGCCACAAAGTAGCACGCCCACACCGACTGCTAAAAACTTGTTAAATTTCATAAAGGTATCCTTGATTTAAAGTTACTCAAAACGAGCGTAAACTCATTATAACCAACTTGCCCGACAAAAGTAAACATCTATTTCTTACTTAAGTGCAGAATTTTGTTAAGTTTTCTAACCATCTACCTACAATCAAGCAAACGGATTATCTACGCTGTCAGGGCTGACCGCTTGCGGTGTTTCATCAAGCAATTTGCCGTCTTGTTCCAATTTTGTGAGTGTGTCCAACAAATTTTTGGCAAAATCGTACAGCGTCTGCGCCTGTGCCTTGCCGTTGATGGTTTTGCCAATTTCTACATCGCCCGATATCACCACGCTATCAAGCTGATTTTCTATGGTCAATGCCCCGATTTGTAAGGCTTGGCTGTCATTTTGAAAAATTTCCATCACATTACCTTGTCATTTAAATAAATTTGCCAAAAACTTTAAGAGCTCCACAATCAGTGTCGCCCAAAAAGACGCTTGTGCTGAGCTGTCTTCGGTATTTGTTTGGGTGACGTTTTTTTCGCTTTTGGGGGTTTGGGTTTTTTGCTCTGCGCTGTCGTCCGCCGATAAGGGCAATTCAAAACGCTTATTTTTGATGTCCGCCCCAAGACTTGGCATCACATCAATGCCTGTACGCTCGGTAAATTCATTTAAGGTAATGATTTCGGTCGTGCCGTTTTCGCTGTTGGCAGAATAATACACGCTAGCCTCTTGAATGCTCGGCAGATATACCGCCTTAAAAAAATGACTGGGCACAAGCACCCCAGAGCCGATTTTTTGTATGTTTTTGCCGGCAAACACCACGCCCGTTACCACATACGCTTTGCCGTGTTTGTTGGTCAAATAACGGGTACTGGACTCAATATTTCGCCACGTTTCACGGTTGTGCGGTCCATTTTGTGGGGCAATGTTGGCAAGGCTAAAACTGTCAAACTGCTGAGTTTTGTTTGCCATATCGCCATTGGGTGCAAGATGTCCCCTATCAAATCCCGAACGGCGATAATCTTCTAATTCGGCTCGTTGTCCGCTTGGCACGTTGGCTTCGGCATGAAATTCATCTTCCCTGACCAGCTGTTTGGCTTGGCTGATTCGCTGACGGGTCAAATATTCCGCCGACCAAATCGGTGTGCGAGACACGCCAGAATGCAACACCGCAAATCCCGAAAAACAAAGCGGCGTGGTTTTGTTGGCAAGTTTTTTACCCTTTGTGCCGACCAACTGCGGGGCTTGATTGTCAGTAAAATGCTTGGGGCAATCGGTAAAAGTATCGTTGGTAACTTGGCTGTCTGCATAAGCCGTACTGGCAACAAGCCCAAGCCCCACAAAAAATAAACGCATAAAAGACATAGTTTTATAAAATAGAAGTTTTGTAAATTGGCAAAATAGCCCCCATTATAGCCCTTTTTCATCTTTTATTAAACACCATGAACGAAACAGCCAACCACCCCACCTTTTCCCAAAGAATCTTGACATGGTTTGACACGCACGGTCGCCATGACTTGCCGTGGCAGCAGCACCAAAAGCCAGACAGCGACATTTATGCCGTATGGCTGTCTGAAATCATGTTACAACAAACACAAGTTGCCACCGTGATTGATTATTTTGGGCGTTTTATGGCAAAGTTTGATGATGTTCAAAAACTTGCTCAAGCCGATTGGGAAGACGTGGCGGCTTTGTGGGCAGGTCTTGGTTATTATGCCCGAGCCAGAAACCTACACGCAGGCGCAAAACAAGTACAAGCGTTCATTGATTTATACGGACACTTTCCACAAACGACAGATGAATGGCAAACCATCAAAGGCGTGGGACGCAGCACGGCAGGGGCGATTGTGGCAATGGGCGTGCGTAAGTTTGGGGTAATCTGTGATGGTAACGTCAAACGGGTTTTGACACGTCATCAAGGCATCAAAGGCGACATCACCAAATCCGCCACAGATAAGGAACTTTGGGCGCTTGCCACACGTCTGACCCCCAAAGACGACAGCGGACGTTATGCCCAAGCCATGATGGACATGGGCGCAACGCTTTGTACCCGCACCCGTCCAAAATGCCACATTTGTCCCATTGCTACAGATTGTGTCGCTTACCAAACAAACAGCCAAACCGCTTATCCTGTTAAACCCAAAAAGAGTGCCAAGCCCACTCGCCACAGTTTGGTGCTGTGTCTGACTTATGGCGATGAATTATTATGGCTAAAACGGCAAAATACACAAAAAGACAGCATTTGGCATGGACTGTGGTGTTTACCCCTACTAACCCAGCCCACCCAAAATGATACCGCCATCAACAGTAGCGACCTTGACTGCGACCAGTTGCGCTCACTACTTATCCAAGACAGCCCCACCGCCCAAGCGTTAGAACAGGCACTTTATCCCATATTGGCGACGTTTGATGGTCTGACCGTTAATGTCTTGCCAAACTTTAGGCACACTTTGACGCATTTTCATTGGCAACTGACGCCACTTTGTATTTCACTAAATGACCAGCAGTTTTGCCAAATCAACCAAGCCTTAAGTGCGTGCAGCCAAGACCACCTTTGGCAACCCAAACAAACAACCCTTGCCCTACCCAAAGCCATGCACAAGGTTTTGGCGCTGCTTTAAATCACGACTGTCTTTTTTATAGGTAATCCACCATTTGTATCAGCAAATTATTTTCACCAAAATGACTGACACTTTGTTTTGCCGCATCAAACAGCGTATCGGCGTACTGTCTTGCTTTTTCCACCCCCAAAAGCTTGACATAAGTAGATTTTTGTAATTTTTCGTCCGAACCTGCCATTTTGCCCAGTGTTGCGGTATCAGACACCACATCAAGCACATCGTCTTGCACCTGAAACGCCAGTCCAATGGCTTTGGCATAACGCTCCAAGCTTTCTAGCGTGGTTTTGTCAGCGCCTGCACACACCGCCCCAAGCAGCACCGAAGCTTCAATCAGCGCCCCTGTTTTGTCCCGATGAATGCACTCAAGCTGCGTTTGTGTCAAAGTTTGGTTTTCGCCACTTAAATCAAGCTGCTGACCTGACACCATGCGTCTGGCTCTTGGCGCAAGCACCTGATACAGCATGAAAGCCATCTTTGGGTCTATGTTTGGCAAATCCACGTCGTTAGAACTTAACACTTCAAACGCTAAAGTCTGCAAAACATCGCCCGCCAACAAAGCGGTCGCTTCACCATACACCACATGACAAGTAGGTCTACCCCGACGCAAATCATCATCGTCCATACAAGGCAAATCATCATGTATCAAAGAATAGCCATGAATCATCTCTATCGCCACCATCGCACGGCGAACCACGTCCCAATCGTGCTTTTGTAAGGTCAAAAAACTGGCAAGCACCAACAAAGGGCGCACCCTTTTACCGCCGCCGCTCATGGCATAATGACTGGCATCGCACAAAGGACTGGGCAACTGCGCCTTATCAATCACCGTTTTTATGTCAAAAAGCAGCTGAGTGGTAACGATGTTTTGTAAAGAAGTCAAATTGTTGATACTGTCGGTCATGGTTATCTCTTTGTTGGGCGAATTTATCGGTTAAACAAGTTATCATAGCCAAAAGCAGGAAAAATGCCAACTTGTTTATGACCAAAAAGCAAAACTTAGCCCAACAGACTGCCCGATTTTGTCCTTTGATAAAAATTTTCACTTTTTTTGCAAAAAAGACTTGCAAGTTTTTTAAAATCTGTTATTATACGCACCACTGTTAGCCAATACAGAACATGGCGCGGTAGCTCAGTCGGGAGAGCAACGGATTGAAAATCCGTGTGTCGGCAGTTCGATCCTGCCCCACGCCACCATATCAGAACCCCCTTAATTTTTTTAAGGGGGTTTTCTTTTGTCAAAGTTTTTTAAGCAAATTACCCATGAATCATCACGATCATAACCCCTACCAAACCCCCGACAGCGATCTGACAGACGATTACCATCATGACGACGAATGTCCGCCCTTATATAATCCAAAAGCGGTCGCCGTATGGTCTTTTATATTAACCCCTTTGTTAGGAGCATGGCTTCATGCCAAAAATTGGAAAGCTTTGGGAGAAGATGATTTGGCACGCCAAAACCTGATTGCCCTTTGGCTGATGATCGCATGGTTTATTATAACGACGCTCATGGATATGATGGCAGGCATTGAGATTCCTATGACCATGTATGGGCTTGTTCCATCAGTTGCGTGGTATTTTGCGCTTGGCAAACAACAAATCACAGCTTTCAAAGAATACCTAGATGACGATTACCCCAGAAAATCTTTATGGGTAGCCATACCCCTTGGGGTTATTGTCATTTATATCATCATACTTGTCATCACATTTGCACTGACAGCCATCTTATCATCTTTTGGACTGCTCCACGCCAATTATCAATAACCAGTCCCATTTTAAAGACTTTGCATAAAAAATTTGCATAAAAAAAGAACTGGCAAAAAACCAGTTCTTTTTTGTTGAGTGCTAAATTATTTAGCTTTAGCAGCGTCAGCAGTTGCAGTAGCGGCGTCAGCGGCTTTTTCAGCGCCAGCGGCAGCAGCATCGGCAGTTGCTTTAGCAGCGTCAGCGGTAGCGTTTGCGGCGTCTTTGGCGGCGTCAGTTGCAGCAGCGGCAGCATCTTTAGCAGCATCAGTTGCAGTAGCAGCGTCAGCAGGCTTAGCAGCGTCTTTGGCGGCGTCAGTTGCAGTAGCAGCGTCAGCAGGCTTAGCAGCGTCTTTGGCGGCGTCAGCAGGCTTAGCAGCGTCAGTTGTAGCGGCAGCGTCAGCAGGCTTGTCTGCTGGCTTTGAGCAAGCAGTCAAAGCTAGAGATGCAATTAGTGCGGTAATAACTAATTTTGCTTTCATGGATAACTCCAAAATAGGAAAAAATCAATAATCTGCATTGTGCCTAGTTATGTTTGTACACACTTCACCAAGTAAAATGAGTTAACAAAACATACCTAAACTATCACAGACCACATATCTTAAATGCGATTGCGAAATTATAGCTTAATCTTTTTGAAAGAGAAAGCCCCTTTTGTCACAATTTTAAAAAAATATTGAGAATTGTGTTATTTTTTGTAAAAATTTTGATATAGACTGCCATCTTTCTGTAAGTTTACGCCTTTTTAGTCATACTACTGAAAAACTCATCGTTGGTTTTGGAGTCTTTTAGGCGTTCTAACAAAAATTCGGTCGCTTGACTGTCTTCCATCGGTTGCAGCAGTTTGCGCAGCACCCAAACCCGTCTTAGCGTTTCTTCATCAAGCAGGCGTTCTTCACGGCGAGTACTGGATTTTTTGATGTTAATGGCAGGGAAAATGCGTCTTTCTGCCAAATCTCGCTCCAAGGTGATCTCTTGGTTGCCCGTTCCTTTAAATTCTTCAAAAATCACGCTGTCCATTTTTGAACCCGTGTCAATCAAGGCGGTAGAAATGATGGTCAAACTGCCACCTTCTTCTACGTTGCGTGCCGCCCCAAAAAAGCGCTTGGGTCGCTCCAAAGCGTTGGCGTCCACGCCCCCTGTCAGTACTTTACCGCTAGATGGCACTACCGTGTTGTACGCCCTTGCCAAACGAGTGATGGAATCTAACAAAATCACCACGTCCTGCTTATGCTCCACCAAGCGTTTGGCTTTTTCAATGACCATTTCGGCAACTTGGATATGACGCTGCGGCGGTTCATCAAAGGTAGATGCCACCACTTCGCCACGCACGGTACGTTGCATTTCGGTAACTTCTTCGGGACGCTCATCAATCAACAACACAATCACATAACATTCGGGGTGATTTTTGGTGATGGCTTGGGCGATGGACTGCAATAACACTGTTTTGCCCGCTTTGGGGGGCGCAACAATGATGGAACGCTGACCCTTACCAATGGGCGCAATCAAATCAATCACTCGCCCTGTCAAATCTTCGGTCGTACCATTACCCACTTCTAAGCGTAACTGCTGTGTGGGAAATAATGGGGTAAGATTTTCAAAAATCAATTTATGACGGCTGCGATCAGGGGTATCAAAGTTGATCTCACTGACCTTTAATAAGGCAAAATACCGCTCGCTGTCCTTGGGTGGACGAATTTGTCCTGCAATAGAATCGCCAGTTTGTAGGTTGAAACGGCGAATTTGACTGGGGCTGACATAAATGTCATCAGGCCCTGCCAAATACGAACCTTCCGATGAGCGCAAAAACCCAAAACCATCGGGCAAAATCTCAAGCACGCCATCACCATAAATGGCTTCTCCATTATGCGCATGGGTTTTTAAAATGGCAAAAATGATGTCTTGTTTGCGGCTACGAGCCATATTTTCTAGACCCATCTGACTTGCAATGTGCAGTAGGTCAGCAACAGATTTTCTTTTAAGTTCGGTTAAATTCATGAGATGACGAATGTCTAATACCCCACATCAAGGCAGACTTGATGGGCGTAATGAAGAGAAATAAGAAAAGAGAAAAAAGCTGGCAAGAATGCCAAAACGTTTATATTAGGGGTTTAGGCGATGTTTGTCAATATTTTTTACACAAGTGGCAAAAACCCAAGACAAGTGTCTAGCACCAGCCTTGGGCTGTTTGTCTTTATAGATATTTGTCAATCATGGCTTGCAAATCAGCCTTTGAACGACCGCCCACACTGGTTTCAAGGCGTTCGCCATCTTTGAAGACCATCAGTGTTGGCACCGCACGAATGGCAAAACGTATGGCAGTTTCAGGGTTATTACGGGCGTCCACTTTGACAATTTTGGCACGACCTTGGTACTCTTCAGCAAGCAGTTCAAGACTTGGCGCCATTGCCATACAAGGACCACAGCCAGCCGACCAAAAATCAACCAAAACCACATCTTTTCCACCCAAAACATCAGCGTCAAAGCTGGCGTCGGTGGCATCAATCACATAAGACATAATTTACTCACTTCTTAACAATATTTATTACTAAATCAAGTATAACAAATTTCATAATGGGGTGCGATTTGGTTTTATCAAGGATTTGCTTTGGATTTTTCAAATCTTAAAAAGTGTTTTACAATAGCGATTTTGAATGTAGCAACCACCATGACTTTGACCGATCAACACATAGACGAACTCAACCGCCTAGAAAGTCAATATGATATTGATTTTTTTAGAAAATTTATCAAAGACATCACCATTTTTGAAGACGATGACATTTGGGTTTTGGACAAACCTGCGGGGCTGTTAAGCGTGGACGGTCGTGTGCTGAAAGTCAGCTTACAATCACGCCTATTAAAAGTCAATCCCCACATCAAACTCATTCATCGGCTGGACATGGACACTTCAGGGCTGATTATTTTTGCCAAAAATGCCTTGGCACAAAGCCACATCAGCAAACAATTCATCGATCGTTTGCCCCAAAAAGAATATCAAGCATTGGTTTTTGGCAAATTAATTGGCGATGGCAGCGTCAATGTGCCTGTGCGTTATGAACCCACCACCAAACCCCGTCATATCGTGGATTTGGCTTGGCACAAACACGCACTGACACATTATCGGGTGTTGTCCTGCGAAACTTATCAAGACACCCAAGGTCATGCTCATGATGTAACTCGGGTGGCATTAAATCCCGTTACGGGGCGCAGTCATCAGCTTCGGGTACACATGATGCACCTAGGTCATGTGATGTTGGGCGATCCCATTTATGCCACAGGCAGTGCGCTGTCGCTGTCGCCCAGACTGTGTTTACACGCCCATAAATTACGCCTAAAACACCCCACCGAAGGCACATGGCTATCTTGGCAAAGCGATGTTCCTTTTTGAGCTTATCAAAAATGATTGGGATTTTTGCGTAAATACGTTATGATAGCTTTATTATTGGTCAAATTTACCTAAAGACAACACATGATGAACAAAACCCTAACCATCGCCACACGCCAAAGCCCCCTTGCTCTTTGGCAGGCAAATTTTATCAAGGACAGTTTGCAGGATTTATACCCTGATTTGTCCATTGAACTTCTCACTTTGGTAACCAAAGGCGACAAAATTTTGGACACGCCCCTTGCTAAAATCGGCGGAAAAGGCTTATTTGTCAAGGAATTAGAACACGCCTTACTCAGTAGGCAAGCAGACATTGCGGTGCATTCTTTAAAAGATGTACCAATGGTGCTGCCTGATGGCTTAACCCTTGGGGCATACTGCAAACGTCATGCACCCACGGACGCTTTTGTGTCTAATGCTTATGCCAGTTTGGACGATTTACCCACAGGGGCAATTCTTGGTACATCAAGCCTGCGCCGTGAATGCCAAATCAAAAAACACCGCCCCGATTTGACCGTCAAATCCTTACGGGGCAATGTCGGCACTCGCCTAAGCAAGTTGGACGCAGGCGACTATGACGCCATCATTCTTGCCACCAGCGGACTGCAAAGACTTGGGCTTGATGAGCGCATTCGCCATGAGCTTGACGTAGCCATAAGCCTACCTGCCGTTGGACAAGGAGCATTGGCGATAGAATGTCGCAGCGATGACGATGACATTTTGGCGCTACTTGCCCCTTTAAATGACCAAAGCACACGTTTGTGCGTACTGGCAGAACGTGCCATGAATCACGCCCTAAACGGCGGCTGTCAAGTACCGATTGCCGGTTTTGCCACCACAGGCAGCGCCACGCTTAGCCTAGAAGGTCGTGTAGGCACGCCTGACGGTTTGACTTTATTGACCGCCGTTCATCACGTCAGCCTAAACTGCCCAGACCAAGACGACGAACGCCAAGCCGACTTACTGGGCAAAACGGTCGCAAAAGCCCTGATTAACCAAGGCGCAGACGAGATTTTGGCGTGTCTTTATCATTCATCAGACAGCAGCGATTAGTCATGTCGCAGGTTTTGATAAACACCCGCCCAAGCGGTACGTCCGCCATCACCATCAAAGGGGTGAACGTGTTGCCCCTACCTTTGCTTGAGCTTAGCCCTAGGGCATTGACGGCGGACGATCGGTTGATTTTGCAACGATTTTTGAATGCCAAAACCGATGTTTTGACCGTGGTTAGTCAAACCGCTGCGGACTATTTTTTGAACTTTTTAAAAGAAAACAACATTCATCACGCACATCAGTTGCCACATTTACCCACGTTGGTGGTGGCGGTTGGCAAACCCACCGCAAAAGTGCTGCAAGATTTTGGATTTTTGGTCAGTGTGCCAAAGCAAAACAACAACGAAGGTATGCTTGCCCTGCCACAAATTCAAGCACTGACTGCACCTGCTCAAGTGCTGATTTGTAAAGGCGTTGGCGGTCGGCAAGTGTACGCAGATGGACTAAGGTCGCTTGGCATGACCGTCAGTAGTGTGGACTGGTACGCTCGGCACTTGCCCAAAAATTTAACAGAAAATTTTAGACAGCTGTCATCAAAGCTAAAATCCGCCCATGCGTCCACGCTATGGATACCCATCACCAGTCAAATGAGCCTTGACGCTTGGCACAGCCTTGACGCAGACAGCCTACTGACCGATTACCAAAAAATTTATTTGTCTATGGGAGAACGTTTGTACGATTTAACACATCATCTGTACCCAACTGCTAATAAGCACCTTATTCATCGTTTGGACAGTGAATATTTGTCCGAAATTATTTATTCTTATGCCAGTTAATTTATGAATACCGAGCCAAACAATAGCACAACTGTTTCTGACACATCAGAACAATCCCCCCAAAATCATTCCCACCCCCAAAGTGAAAAGGCGTGGCGCATATTATTGCGTTTACTTTGGCTGATGGTTATCTTGCTTGCCAGTGGCTTGGTGTGGCTTTATACTTCATTTACCCAATTATCCAGCGAAGTACAAGAAAAACTTGCCAAAATTGATACTGTGGACACTCGGCTAAACGACATGGACGATCGTTTGTTTGCGCTGACTTCATTATACGGACAAACGCCCGTCATTAGTAAAAATCCCAACAATGCACAAGACAGCGACATCATCAAAATACAACTGCTGTTAATTAATGAACTTTATAAACAAGGCGACTACAATAATACACTGATTGCCCTTGACGCTTTGACCGTACAACTTGATCGGGCATCAGGATTGTCATTTGCCATCAAAGAAACCCTAAAACAAAGCCTAAAAGAAGACATCGCTTATGTAACGGTCTTAAAAAATCAGCCCGACGCATGGCAATCACACATCATCAAAATGCAAGAATTACAAGCATTTTTGCGCAGTCAAGAACGTCGCAGTGGCGAATTAAGACAAGATGATATTTTATTGCACGACACCAATTTATTGCTGTCGCTTGCCATCGGATCGGCAAACAGCCGAGATCGTAATTTGATGACGGTTTATTTGCAAGACGCCAAACAAAAATTTGAATCTTATTTGGGTTATCAAAATAGGCTTTTGCAATTTAATCCCAATGATTATCAAGACACCACCACCGACGAACAAGGCTTGGTACAATTAAATAATTTGTCAGGGGCGTTATATTGGTTTAATGATTTGCTTGCCAATAGCCCAAAAACCCAAAATTTAAAAAGCACACAAATTTTAAAGTAAGAAACTTAGAGTAAGGAACAAATATGCACCCAATTAATGATGTATTTCAGCCGATTTTAACCGCTGACGATCGCCCTGAATTATTAAAGGATTATCCCGTAGTTCATGTACAGCCTGTAGCGTGGGGTGAAATGGACGCTTTTAATCATCTTAATAACGTCGCCTATTATCGCTACGCCGAATCGGCACGTATCAGCTATTTGCGACAAACTGGACTGATGATGTTTGGACGCAATGACTTATTAACCATTTTGGCAAGTTCAAGCTGTCAATATCTAAAACCTGTTACCTTTCCTGATACCCTAATGATTGGTATTGGCATTAAAAAATTGGGAAATACCAGCATGATTTTTGAGTGTACTTTTGTTAGCAGTGCTCAAAATGCGGTGGTGGCAAAAAGTGAAGCAGTCATTGTGCGAACAGATGAACACATGAAAAAACAGCCGTGGAGCGATGAAGAACGCCAAATTCTTAGCAAATTTGAAAATAAAGTACTTTAATCATGCCAATAAAAAAAGGACTGTATGTATAAGCAGTCCCTTTTTGTCCTGATGAAGGCTTAAAGTATCAACGCTACCCATCTAAAAAGCAATAAACTCTACCGGTACAGACTTTGTTAGCCAAACGCCGTTTTCTGCCTGAAAAAACTCTATGCCCGCTTGGTGCATTTTTTCGCTGTCAATGACCAAAACCACAGGCTTGCCATGACGTTTGCCCACCTTGATGGCGGTTTCTTGGTCGGTGGACAAATGCACATGATGGCGACCTTGGGCGGTCAGTCCTTGCTGACGAATGGACAAAATAAATCGCTCTGCCGTCCCATGATACAGCACTTTTGGTGGAGTGATGGGTGCATAATCACGCTGCACCGATGGGTGAGAATGCCCTTGCACCGCACGGATTTGCCCTGTATCCGACAGCTCAAACCGCTTTTTGTCGTTTTCGGCAACCATGCAAGCCAGCTGTTCTTGGTCAAAATGCTTACCGTGTTTGCCTGCCTGTGCAATCAATTTGGCTACGTCTGTCCAACCATTTTTATCCAAAGTAATGCCAATGTGTTCGGGGTGGTGGCGCAAAATTCGGCTTAAAAATCGGCTTAATTGATTGTTGGTTCTAAAAGTGCGTTCGGTCATTGAGTGGTTTCTCCCATTTTTTGCCCCATCACCACTTTTTTGCCATGCACAAAGTCATCAAGCCACGCCACGCCAGCGCTTTTTGGCAGCACCACAATCGCCGTTGAACCTAGCGAAAATCTGCCCAACTCATCGCCTTTTTGTAACTTCATTTCGTGGGTACGAGACTGAATGTAAGGCGTGCGCTTGATTTCGCCCGTTGCCACGCATTCAATGCCCGCCACAATCATCGCCCCAACGAGCACCACACACGCTTGACCAAAAGCGGTATCAAACGCACATACCAAACGTTCATTACGGGCAAATAAATCGGGGATATTTTCGGCGGTGACATTATTGACCGAAAACAACTCCCCCGGTACATAATATGTCTTCACAAGTGTGCCATCAAACGGCATATGCACCCTGTGATAATTGCTGGGAGCAAGGTAAATGGTGGCAAATGCCCCATCAATAAATTTTTGTCCAAGCTCAAAATTTGCCAACAGTTGCCCCACATCGTAGTTGCGCCCTTTGGCTTGAAGCACCTGTCCTGCATGAATTTGCCCAATTTGCGACACCATGCCATCGGCAGGACAAACAATGCTGTTTGCGCTTTGATCAATTGGGCGTTTGCCATCTGATAATTCTCTGGTAAAAAAATCGTTAAAACTGGCATAATCACTTAAATTTTGCCGAGCATAATCGTCTAGGCGGATACCATACGCCTTGGCAAAAGTATGAATAAAGGCTTTTTTGATGTAAGGATTTTCGCTTTTGGCAAGCATTCCTGCCACTTCGCTTAGGGTTTGCTGCGGCATTAGTGTTTGGGCAAGGCTAAACAGTTTTTGGGTATTCATAAGTTGATTGCTTGTAGATAAAAATTGCTATTGTACACCAATTTTGTTTCACTTGAATAAACGCCCAACAAAAGTTTGTCAAATCACTGTTGAATTTTTGCTTGATAAGCCATCATTTGACAGTTAAAAAACCTTTCATCATGACGATGAAAGGCTTTTGCTGATGAGTGCAGGGTCAGTTATTCCCATTCAATCGTTGCAGGCGGTTTACTACTGACATCATAAACCACACGAGAAACATCTTTAATTTCATTCATAATACGAGTTGAGATTTTATCCACCAATTCATACGGCAGGTGAGCAAAACGAGCGGTCATAAAATCTACCGTTTCAACAGCACGAAGAGCAATCACCCACGCATAACGGCGACCATCT
>JBHAZZ010000165.1:0-8131 GCA_041781275.1 Moraxella sp. | reverse complement strand
ATGTAGTCCGAGCCTTCAGAAACGTTGTCGGCAACGGATTTTTCAAGGTCTAATTGGTCTTTGAGCTGATCAAAAAACGCCACCGTTAAAGACGTGCCAAGTGCTGCTTGCCAAGCAACTGCTCAAACCTGCCAACGTCTTGGTGCTTGATGAACCCACCAACGATCTAGACATGGCAACGCTTGAACTTTTAGAAGAATATGTGGCAAATTTTGATGGGACGATTTTACTCATCAGTCATGACCGTGCTTTTATGGACAATGTCGTTACCCAAACTTGGGTATTTAGCACCGACAAAGACGGCAATGGCAAAATTGATGAATATGTCGGCGGTTATCAAGATTATTTGGTGCAAAAACAACGTCAAGACAGCCTAAACCCCAAACCTGTCAAGCCCGACAGCAAAACAGAAGCCAAAACTTCCAATAAGCCCACAAATGTTGAACCTGCCACAACAACCACCCAAAACAAACGTAAACTCAGCTACAAAGAACAAAGAGAACTAGAAAGCTTGCCCGATGAAATCGCCAGTTTAGAAGCGGAGCAACAAGCCATCAGTGATGAACTGGCGGACGGCTCATTGTTTGTCAAAGACCTTGCCAAAGCAACTGCCTTAAGCGAACGTTTGGGCGAAATTGATGAATTACTGCTTGAAAAATTGGAACGTTGGGACAGCCTAGAAAGCCTTAGCAAATAAGCAAACCCATAAACAACCAATCAACAATTAAACCAATTAAAAAGTAAACTTATGACCAATTCTTGTTGTGGGGGTGGCTGTGAAGGCAACCATCAAACGCCCAGCATTGACATCAAAGCCATGCCCGACTTGACCGCCACGCACAAACAAACCCATGTTGCTGACAAAGCCCCTTGGCAATGGCAATTTGTTCACCCCAAAAACTGGGGGGTATGGCTTGTGCTGGCAATCCTTGTGCCACTGATTTTTTTGCCGTTACGCATTCAGTTTGTGCTTGGGCGAAAACTTGGCGAACTTGCCTTTAAACTTATCAAATCTCGGGTCAAAGACACGCTGACCAATCTAAAGCTCGCCTTTCCTGCGCTGTCTGACGAAGAGCGGCTACTGATGGCAAAACAAGTGTTTGTCAATCAAGGCATTGGCATTTTTGAAAGTTTGTGTGCGTGGTATCGCCCCAATGTCTTTAAACGCTGTTTTAGCATTTCAGGATTACAACATTTGGTGCAAGCTCGCAATGATGGACGCACGGTGATTTTGCTTGGCGGTCATTATACCACACTGGATTTGGGCGGACGGCTGTTTACTCAATTTTCTGCCGTGGACTGTGTGTACCGCAAACAAAACAACCCCTTGTTTGACTGGCTCATCTACAACAGCCGCAGACGTATTTTTGATGAGCAAATCCCCAACCGCAACATGAAAAAACTGATTGAACGCATTAAAGAAGGTCATGTGATTTGGTACAGTCCCGACCAAGATTTTGGGCTAGAACATGGGGTAATGGCACGTTTTTTTGGTGTGCCTGCCGCCACCATCACCGCCCAAAGACGGCTCACCAAACTTGGCAACAAAAACAACCCGCCTGCCGTCATCGTCATGGACATGGTACGCCAAACCCCCGACCATATCCCCAAGGGCAAACGCCCCCATTATCACATCAGTTTAAGCCCAGTTTTACAAAACTACCCAAGCGATGATGAAGTGGCGGACGCCCAACGCATTAATGACCTGTTTGAACAAAACATCAAAAAAGCCCCAACGCAATGGATGTGGTTTCATCGCCGTTTTAAAAGTCAAGCTGACGGCACTCGGTTTTATCAATAAAACAGCCGTCTTTTTACGAGTTAATTTTTAAGGATTTTTTATGAACGACACCCAAAAAAAACGTATTTTAACTGGCATTACCACCACAGGCATTCCCCATTTGGGCAATTATGTCGGCTCCATTCGTCCTGCCATTTTGTCCGCCAAAGAAGCCATAGCAAACGGTGATGGCGATGCGTTCTTTTTTTTGGCAGATTATCACGGCATCATCAAGTGCTTTGACCCCGATGAAATTCACCGCTCCACCCGTGCCATTGCTGCCACTTGGATTGCCTGCGGTCTTGACCCAGAACAAGTTACCTTTTATCGTCAATCGGACATTCCTGAAATCCCTGAATTGGCTTGGATTTTAAATTGTAACTGCGCCAAGGGGCTAATGAACAGAGCCCACGCCTACAAAGCGATGGTGGACATCAACAGCGAAAAAGCAGACACCGATCCCGATTTTGGTATCAGCATGGGGCTGTTTAGCTATCCTGTATTGATGTCGGCGGACATTTTGATGTTTAATGCCACGCACGTTCCCGTAGGCAAAGACCAAGTACAACACCTAGAAATGGCAAGAGACATCGCAGGCACATTTAACTTCAAATACAAGCCCTTATTTACTCTACCCAGTGCGGTGGTTGATGAAGACACACCCCTACTGACAGGGCTTGATGGTCGCAAAATGAGCAAATCTTATGGCAATACCATTCCCCTTTTTGGCGACGCCAGTCCGCAAATAGACCCACAAAAGGCACTCAAAAAAGCCATCGCCCAAATCGTTACCAACAGTCAAGCCCCCGAAGAACCCAAAGATCCCAATAACTGCAACATCTTTGAAATTTATAAAGCCTTTGCCACGCCCGAAGAAATCCACGCCCTTGCGGACAAATATCGTGCCGGCATTGGTTGGGGGCAGGCTAAAGACATTTTATTTCAAAAAATTGATGGCGAAATTGCCCCCATGCGTCAGCGTTATCTTGAACTGATGAATAACCCCAAAGAATTGGAAGAAATTCTCCAAATGGGCGCAGTCAAAGCCCGCAGGGTCGCCCAAAAACAGCTTGACAAAACCCGCCGTGCCATTGGCATTCGTCCCCTTGCCAAGCTAAAATAACATGAAAGCCAAAACGGTCGCCAAAGACGCTACAGGTGTACGCATTTTTGATACGCCTGTGGTTCGGTTGCCTGATGATTTGTACATACCGCCCCAAGCGTTTGCCATTTGGCTGGAGCAGTTTGCTGGCCCTTTGGATTTTTTGTTGTATTTGGTCAAAAAGAACAATTTTGACATTGTAGAAACTGCTCTATTGCCCATCACTGAGCAATATTTGGACTACATCAAAAACCTAGACAGCGAATATTTTGAGTTGGCAGGCGATTATCTGTTGATGGCAAGCACGCTGATTGTCATCAAAAGCGAGCTTTTATTACCCCAAAGCCCAAAACAGCCCGACGACGAACAAAGCCCCAAAGCCAAACTCATCAAAAAACTGGAAGCCTACGCCCAAATCAAAGAAGCCAGTTTGCAGCTTGATAGGCTTATCCGCCTTGAACGTGATGTGTTTTTGGCGTATGTCAATTTGCCAAGCGTCCACGCCATGACGGTCATGACCCCCACATTTTCGCCCGACATTTTGGCAAACAGCCTAATCGCCATGCAACTAAAACCCGATTACCAAATGCACACCATCGGTCGTGATCCTGTGCCACTGGCAGAGCGTCTTGCCAACATCAGCAAAACCTTAAGCCAAAAAGGCAGCGCAACATTTGCCGAACTTTTGGACAAAACCCAAGGCAAAATCGGTGTGGTGGTGAGTTTTGTGGCGGTTTTGGAACTGATGAAACGGGGTTTTGTTGGTTTTTGTGATGACCGCCCCCATGAACAACATTTATTATCCCACGAAAAATTATATTGGTTAAAACCTTAAGAAATTGCCATGTTTAATCCCTTTAAAAAATCCAAACCCCAAACCAACTCACTTACCATTGAGCAAGTTTTATCCACAAAAACATTGTACGGTCAGCCTTTTGAGACGTTTATTGACAGCCGTAAGCAGCACCAAGACACCCTTGATTTGTCCATCACCATCGCCAAAAACGCCGATCAGCAAGAGCTTGAAGCCTTGTATCATCAGCTACAACAAGAACTATATCCCCTAGGCATTGCCGAGCTTAATTTTCAGGTACAACTTAGCGACAGCGCCCCAAAAAACGCCAGCAGCGCCCAAACTTTCCACCCCAAACAGCAGCAAAATCCACCCATGAATGCCACCAAAACCGCCCCCAAACAACAAGACCTAAGCCCCCACCCCCGCATTAAACACATCATCGCCATCGCTTCAGGCAAAGGCGGCGTAGGCAAGTCCACCACCACAGCAAACTTAGCGCTTGCCCTACAAAAACTGGGGCATAAAGTTGGGATTTTGGACGCTGACATTTATGGACCTTCTATGCCTGATATGCTTGGCGTGGCAGGTGTTCGCCCCCAAGTAGAAAATGACGAATTTGTACCCATAGACGCTCACGGCATTGCCATGTTGTCCATCGGTAGTTTGCTAGACAGCCAAAACACCCCCATAGCGTGGCGTGGGGTCAAAGCAACAGGGGCGCTTATGCAGCTTTATGGGCAAACCAACTGGCCAAATTTGGATTATTTACTGATTGATATGCCCCCTGGTACGGGCGATATTGCCCTAACACTTGCCCAACGCATTGCCGTAACAGGAGCAGTCATCGTAACCACCCCCCAACACATCGCCCTATTGGACGCCAAAAAAGGGGTAGAAATGTTCCACAAAACAGACATTCCCGTCATTGGCATTGTAGAAAATATGGCGCTACATACTTGTAGCAACTGCGGACACAGTGAAGCGATTTTTGGGACAGGTGGAGCAGACGAAATGACCGCCCAATATGGCGTACCACTACTGGGTCGCCTGCCCCTAAATGTCATCATTCGCCAAAACGCCGACAGCGGCACGCCAAGCGTCCTAGCCAATGATGATTGTGCCTTATATTATATGGACATCGCCAAAAACATAGACGCACACATCGGTCGCTTTGCCAAAGTGCGTGATGATAAGCGAATTTTTTAGGAGCGTACGATGGACAGTTTTGATATAGATAGTTTTGATGACGACATCATCACCCTTTGCCAAACGCCCCATACCGCCCTACAAGCCATTCACCGCCTACTGACCAAGGGCAGTATCAAAAGCCGTGCTTTGCTTGCCATTTATCAGCGAGTGCTGACCGACCAAGACGTGGACGGGGCGTATTATTTGGCGGTACTGGCGCAAACGATTGATGATTTGCCATTTGATGCCTTACCTTTGGTCAAAATGGTATTAAACGGCAATGACACCAACAGCAAACTTGCTTTATGGGAAAAATTGCCCAATCAAGCCAAAATCACCCTAAAACAAAGCGGTTTTGGCATTGATGACAAAGTTTGAGACTTGACCCACGCCTGAATTTGACTTATATTGATGGCTCTTATTTTTATGGATTTTGGAGCATATCATGTTTGACAGATTACCCATCATTGCCTTGTGCAGTGCTTTATTGTTTGGCTGCGGACAAGGGGCAGACACCCCCAAACCCCAAGAAACCACCCCCGCTCCCAGCAGCGAAAAGGCAGCCAAAACCGTCGCCATCAGCGCCATCGTAGAACACCCATCACTAGACGACATACGCCGTGGTGTCATTGCAGGACTTGGCGAACACGGCTATAAAGAAGGACAAAATCTAACCATCAATTTCCAATCCGCCCAAGGCAACATCGCCACCGCAGGACAAATCGCCAAACAATTTGCCGCTGACAAACCCGACGCCATCGTTGCCATCTCTACCCCAACCGCTCAAGCCATTGCTGCCGTTACCCAAGACATTCCTCTTGTTTATACCGCCGTTTCCGACCCCGTTGCCGCCAAACTGATTGACGACAAAGGCGTTGCCACTCAAGCCAACGTCACCGGTCTGTCTAGCGAATTGCCCCTTGAGCCACAAATTGAACTTCTTAAAAAAATCAAACCCGATGCCAAACGAGTGGGATTTGTTTATAGTGCTGGCGAGATGAACTCAGTATCCTTAAAAGATCGCTTAGCGGTAGAACTGCCCAAACATGGCATGACACTGGTGGACATACCCGCCAACCGTTCAAGCGATGTGGCGTCAGCAACCAGAGCTTTGGCAGGACGAGCGGACTTGATTTATACATCATTGGACAATAATGTTGCGTCCGCCATGGAAGCGATGGTTTCGGTCGCCAACGAACTTAAACTGCCCATCATTGCGTCTGATGAGTTTTCGGTACGTCGTGGCGCAACCGCCGCACTTGGCGTTAATGACTTTGATTTTGGATTAACCACCGCCAAATTGGTGGCGCAAACCCTAGATGGCACTCCCCCAAGCCAAATCAAACCCACCGTCATGAACACATTAACGCTGTATGTCAGCCCCAAACACGCCCAAGATCAAGGCGTTACGCTTGATGACGCACTGGTACAAAGTGGCATTAATGTAGATCAAACCCCCAAAGCACAATAAACCCTTTGCTATCTTAACAAACGCAAATAATATTTGTTTATCTGCCAAAATCTGTTAAGATAGCATTTTATTTTTTTGGATACCATGATGAAAATCAAATTATTATTGTTAAGCGCCGCCCTAAGCGTCAGCACCTTAAGCTTTGCTACCCCCACCGATAAGTCTTTGGAAGAATTGGCAAAATTGGCAAATTATGAGACGCTGTTTTATCAAGGCGTGGTCGCACAGCTAGAAAATGACGGCATGGCATTGGCGTATGCGCTCGGCAACAATCCCAAACTGACCGACGATGAACGCAAAAAAGCCATGGAATCTTACAATCAGTACGCCGAAGGTCTTTTAAAAAGCCTAGACACCCCACAAGTCAAAGCCAACCTTAAAAAGTCCTACCTACAAACCGCCAAAAGTATCTACAATCAAAAAGAAGTGGACGTACAACTGGCGTTTTATGGCAGCACCGATGGTCAAAATGCCATCAAAAAACAAGGGGCGATGACATCAAGCTATTTGCAGTCCGCCCAAGAAGCCAACAAAGTGGTGATGGAAGCTTATGGCAAAAAAAATGAAAAGACCTTAAAAGATCTAGAAAATCTTGTTAAGAAAAAATAAAGCAAATCATTTTACCCACAAAAAAAGCCGATCATAACGATCGGCTTTTTTAGATGATTATTGGTTCGTATTAAAAACGAGCAACAAATTCTGCATAAGCATTAATAAAGCCCTGCAAAGTACCCTTAGCTTGTTCTGAAACCAATTCGCCTTGTTCATTAAATGCCCCTGCAAAAATACCGCCAACCGCCGCCGCAAATGGTGCAACAGGCATACTGATATACGCCCCTGCAGCAATGGTGCGTAGTGCGTCCACGGTGCGGTTACTGCCACTGGCATTGACTGTCATGAGCCCCAAAGGCTTGCCAATCCACAGGCTTTGACCTGCGGGGCGTGATACCACATCAATGGCGTTTTTTAGCATGGCTGACATACCGCCGTTATGCTCTGGCGTTACCCAAATCACAGCGTCAGCCGCTTTTACCGCTTCACGTACACGGGTGTACTGTGGCACTTCTTGTTCGTCCAAATCACGGTCATACAGGGGTAAATCGCCAATTTCTACGATGTTTAATTGCAAAGACGCTGGGGCAATTTTTTGTAAATGCTTTACCGCCAAATGGTTAAATGAAGTTTTGCTGGCACTGCCAATCAATACGGCAACTTGTTTGGTCATACAATTTTCCTTGGATAAAATGTGGCACTTATCATACCACAAGAAGTCATTGGTTAAAGGGGTGTTTGGTAAGGATTTATTGCCAATTTAGGACGGTCTTATTATCCATCAATTTGATTTTTGCAACAAGTGGAATTTTTACAAGTTAATTTTGCAAATTTGCAAAGATACCCTTGTTGCACAGCTCAATCATTGTTCAATCATTGATTGGTGGCACTGCGTAAATCCATCGGCACGTCCATCAGCAAAATCTGACTGTCGCCAATGGCAGCCACATCAAAGCCATCAGTATCCCACACACCCAAGCCGTCTCGCTCATTGAGTACAATTTCGCCGATTTTGGCACTGCCTTTGATGACAAACACATACACACCATTGCCATCACGTTTAACATCATAATGTTTGCTTGTACCATCGCTAAAATCCGCTAGGCTAAACCACGCATCTTGATGAATCCACACGCCTGCATCGCTTGGATTTGGTGATAGAATTTGCTGAAAGTCATTTGGTGTGGCACTGTCAGCAATGCGGATTTGTTGATAACGTGGCTCTACGCCATTTTTACGAGT
>JBHAZZ010000164.1:0-4429 GCA_041781275.1 Moraxella sp. | reverse complement strand
AGCAGTTGACTTTTAATCAATTGGTCGCAGGTTCGAATCCTGCACGACCCACCATCATTCCCCAATAGCTCAGTCGGTAGAGCATCGGACTGTTAATCCGTGTGTCCCTGGTTCGAGCCCAGGTTGGGGAGCCATATTCAAAAAGCCCTTTCTTTATTGAAAGGGTTTTTTATTTGTCTAAATTTTTCTTTGGAATTTTAGCCTGCCGCAAAATCATTTACTTTTAACTGACAAATTTTAATAAATTCCCATACTGACACCCATCCGTAAATTTTGCTGATTGAATGATTAAAAATTCTGCTTTTTAAACCCATCACAGATGACAATGTGATGAATGATTTCTATACCCCCATTCACTTATGTCAAATTATTAAAAATCATGACACATTCGTTTACACTTTCTTGGTTAAAACCGCTTGTATACATCTGTTAAGTCAGTTAAACTATGTCTCACACAAGCCACTACCGTCATTAAAGGTATACAGCCATGAATGTTTTATCTCTATCTCAAATCTGTGAAATGAACGTGCTATCTAATGGTCAAGAAACACGCATTACTAGCGAGATGATTAAAGAAACCTTAGCAAAACTTGCGCAAACTGCCAATGAAAAGCCAGCACTAAAAGTTGCTTAAGATTTAATTCAATAAATTTAAAAAAAAGGTGATGTATATTATCACCTTTTTTATGTCAATGATTTGACGATTGATAATGAGACTTAATAAAAAACAATTCTTATTTTAATTGGCTTAAATTTTTTTTAATCATTACAAAACCAATGACCAAACATTAAACACGCCAAAAAAAAAACACTTTATCAAACCGCCATCAACCTACCCATCTGACCCATCAAACATTTCAAACATCACACACTTCAGCCTTTTGCTGCATCATTCACTCATCGCCAAAAATCCTTAAATTTGTTATACTATTTGCCATTTTAAGACACAAGGCGACAAGCATGACGACATCTACCCCTCTTCAAGACCCCCTAATCATCGGCAATCGCAGCTTTGATTCACGATTACTGGTTGGCACAGGCAAATATAAAGACTTGGACGAGACCGCCTGCGCCATCAAAAATTCAGGGGCGCAGATCGTTACTGTTGCCATTCGCCGCACCAACATCGGACAACACAAAAACGAACCCAACTTGCTTGATGTCATCAGCCCCAAGGATTACACCATACTCCCCAACACGGCAGGCTGTTTTGATGCCGACAGTGCGGTGCGCACCTGTATGCTGGCTAGAGAATTGCTTGATGGTCATAATTTGGTCAAATTAGAAGTCTTGGGCGACGACCAAACACTCTACCCCAACGTTACCCAAACCCTAAAAGCCGCCCGCACACTGATTGATGATGGCTTTGATGTCATGGTTTATACATCGGACGATCCCATCATCGCCAAAGAACTCGAAGACATGGGCTGCGTGGCGGTCATGCCTTTGGGTAGCTTGATTGGTTCGGGACTGGGGCTACTTAACCGCCACACCCTAAGCCTTATCATAGAAAACGCAAAAGTCCCCGTACTGGTGGACGCAGGTGTCGGCACAGCAAGCGATGCCAGTATCGCCATGGAACTTGGCTGTGATGGGGTGCTGATGAATTCCGCTATCGCTTACGCCCAAAATCCCACCTTGATGGCAAGCGCCATGAAAAATGCGGTCATCGCTGGTCGTCAAGCATTTTTGGCAGGTCGTATGCCCATGCGAAAAATGGCACAGGCAAGTTCACCCCAAACAGGCTATTTTTTCTCCAACTAAGGTCTGTTGATGGTTCATTTTGTACCCCTTGATATGAAAGGCTTTTAAGCAGAAAACAAAATATTCTTATCAGCCTTTTGCACCAAGGGTTCAATCACGAATATTTAACATACCCCACCTTAAAAATAAAACAAGGAATGACTGTGCGAGCGTTATCCGTTTCTGATTTATTGTTTTTGTTTTTGGAAAAACCCAAACAGCCTATGCACTTTTCGGGACTGTGCCTTTTTGAAGTGCCGCCAGACACGGACAGCCGCCAATTTTTGCGCCAACTCATTCAAGACACCACCAACCCCAACACGTCGCCCAGTTTTCCCTTTAATCAAGTATTACATCGTTGGGTTTGGCAAACCGATAAGCATTTTGACATCACCAAACATTTTTTTCATGTACATTTGTCAAATTTAAACAGCGAAAAAACAGACAACATTCATCAACTGTTTGATTATATTTCTCAAAAACACAGTGAATTGATGAATAAAAGCAAACCCTTATGGGAATTTCATCTGATTGATGGCATTCAGCCCATAGACGCCAACAGCCCACCCCGTTTTGCCATTTGGCTAAAAATTCATCACTCTATGGCGGACGGTGTGGCAGGTATGCGGCTTTTGCGTTTGTCTTTGTCTCGGTTTGCTGACGTTACTGCCAGTTTGCCCTTTTGGTCATTGCCCCAAAAAAACCGTCATCACATAGACGATTTACTTCATAACCAACGCTTAAAAAAATCCCTAATCAAAGAACAACTTGCCACCATCAAGCCTGTCGCTCGTGAATTATGGCAAGGATTTAAAGATAATTTGGATAAAAATTCGCCCTTTGTCAGCACCTTTGACGCCCCCAAATCCATCTTAAACCAAACCATCACCAGTCATCGCCACATCTTGGCTGATAGCTTTGACAAGCAACGTTTTTCCAAGCTTGGCAAACGTTTTGGGGCAACCACCAACGATGTCATACTGGCAATATGTGCAGGGGCATTGCGCTCATATCTGCTACAAGAAAATGCCCTGCCCGAAAAACCCCTGATTGCTTTTGTTCCCATTTCTTTGCGCCGTGATAACAGCGTGTCCGGCAACCAAATTTCTTTTTTATTGGTCAATTTGGGTACGCATTTGTCCGACCCTGTGGCACGGTTACGCACCATCAAAAACAGCATTGACGACGGCAAGGCTCGCTTTGGACGCATGACAGGGACGCAAATCATCAATTACAGTGCGTGCGTTTATGGGTGGGCGGGCATTAATTTGGCAACAGGACTTGCCCCCACTTATCAAGCCTTTAATCTCGTCATCTCTAGCGTGCCTGCCGATGATTCGCCTTTATATCTAAATGGAGCAAAACTTACGGGGATTTATCCTGCGTCTGTTTTGTTTGATGGTCAAGCCATGAACATCACGCTCACCAATCATCAAGATAAAATTGATTTTGGCATTACCGCTTGTGCCACGGCTTTACCCAGAATTGGTAATTTTTTGGATTTGCTGGCCAATGAATTGGAGATGTTTGAAAAATGGTTGATGTTGAGAGATGAGTTGATTATCAGTAAATTCATTTAATACCAAATCATAAAGCCACATCAGCCATTACGCCATGAAAACCCCCCATCAAAACACCCAAAGCAAAGACATTGAAACACACCCCTTGCCCCCATTTGTCATGGCAAACGCCAAAGTTTTGTTTTTGGGGAGTTTTCCGCCACCCAAAATACGATGGAAAATGGACTTTTATTATCCCAATTTTAATAATGATTTTTGGCGAATCATGGGCGTGGTGTTTTTTGATAACAAAAACAAATTCATCAACGTCCAAGACAAAACTTTTTATCAAGCCGACATTGAACATTTTTTGATAAATAAAGGCATTGCCATCAGCGATAGCGCTTATCAAGTCAGGCGTTTGCAAGACAATGCGTCGGATAAATTTTTGCAAATCATCACACCGATGGACATCAAAGCAATCTTAAAGCACCTACCTTACTGCACCACGCTGATTGCCACAGGTGAAAAATCTGCACAAATTTTATGTCAAGAATTTGCAGCAAACGTACCCAAAGTAGGAAAATCGGTGCATTTAACCATCGGCGACCGCATGATGACTTTGTATCGTGCGCCATCGTCATCACGGGCTTATCCTTTAAGTCTTGAGCAAAAGGCGGACATTTATCGGCAGATTTTGCAAGGGGTGGTGGATTGGTATTGATGGTGGTTTATGGCACTATTTTTAGCGTATTAGATTAGTACATTCATTTACTGATATTTTTATTGGTAAATTTTTCCATAAAATTTATGCTGACAAACCATGATTTGTCCTAAATGAATATTAATTTTTTTATATAAAAAAACGCCCATGTTGATAATCTTTTGGGTAATTTTTTAATTTTCACCAAAAGACAATCAAAGCATGGGCGATGATTGATTTTGGGGCTACTTTATACCCACGCCCCATCACGCCATACAAGGGCAAATTTGGTGGCTTTGCCGTCTTTTTCTGAACCAATGTATTGCTGGGCATTTTTGCGAGACCAACGCACGATGGTCGGATTGCCATCAAGGTCGGTTTCTGGCGCATTCAGCAGATACGCAAATTTGGGGTCTAATTGCGTCGCCACGGTTTTGAGCTCGCTTACTTTTGGTGGGCGTGTTTCACGAATTTTGGGGAATTT
>JBHAZZ010000163.1:0-4313 GCA_041781275.1 Moraxella sp. | reverse complement strand
GTTTTTGCCAGTGGCGCACTTCCCGTTGGCGTACAATAAATCAGTGAAGTTTTTTTGACAAAATCATACACGCCAAGCGGTGAGCTAAACCGTGCCGTACCCGACGTTGGCAAAACGTGGTTACTGCCTGCACAATAATCGCCGATGGCTTCTGGCGTGTGCCGACCCATAAAAATCGCCCCCGCATGACGCACTTTTTGTTGTACCGCTTCAGGGTCGTCCAAAGACAGCTCCAAATGCTCGGGCGCAACGGCGTTGATGACTTCTATGCCTTGTGTGCGATCTTTGACCAAAATCAGCGCCCCACGAGCTTGCAGTGCTTGCTTGGCAATGTCGGCTTTTGGCAGTGTATTTAAGGCTTTATCCAAGGCATTTTTGACATCTTCTAGCTGTTTTGGGCAAGTGGTTACAAAAATCGCTTGCGCCACCGTGTCATGCTCTGCTTGCGATAACAAATCCATCGCCAACCAATCGGCGTTATCGTTTGGCTCACCTTCGGCATACACCAACACTTCAGAAGGCCCTGCAATCATGTCAATGCCCACCTGCCCAAAGACGGCACGTTTGGCGGCAGCGACATATTTGTTGCCCGGCCCTGTGATTTTATCTACAGGCGAAATGCTGTTTGTGCCATAAGCTAGGGCTGCCACCGCCTGCGCCCCACCGATGGTGATGACTTTATCCACACCTGCCAAATGTGCCGCCGCCAAAACCAAAGGATTTAATTCGCCATTTGGGGCAGGGACAACCATGGTAATGTTTGGTACGCCAGCGACTTTGGCAGGAATGGCATTCATAAGCACGCTGGACGGATAAGACGCAAGCCCCCCTGGTACATAAATCCCCACGCTGTCTAACGGGGTTACTTTTTGACCCAGTGTGTTACCAAGTTCATCACTAAACAAAAACCCCGTTTCTTTTTGCCGTTCATGAAAGGCAAAAATGCGTTTGGCGGACAACTCAAGGGCGGATTTTACCGTATCAGAAAGCCCATCAAAGGCACTTTTTAGCGTCTCTTGCGACACAAACAGCTCGTCCATCGTGGCAGCTGGGTGCTTGTCCAACGTTTGGGTTAGCGCCAAAACCGCCCCATCGCCTTCTGCCCTAACTTTGGCGATGATGTCTTCTACCGTTTGGATTAAGGTTTTGTCGGTAACGGTTTCAAAAGCCAAAAGTTTGGCAAGTTTGGCTTTAAAATCAGGCTCTTGGCTGTTTAAAATGACTAAATTTGGCATGGATTACCTTCATGAATGATTAATAAATAAGCGCCACAATCAAGCTTGGCAACTAAAATACAGACAACATCGGTCATGACGACCATTAAAACGGCTTGGATAACTTTCAAAAATCCAACCACAAAAGCCCATAACCACCGCCCACCCATAAAGGCGACATTGATAAGCTAAATCGCCTTAAGGTTTGTCATCAAAGGTTATGATGGTTCTTGTGCCACCGCTTGTTGTAAAATTTGCAAAATTGGATTTAATTGGGTCAATTTGCGTTTATAGCTGACGGGGTTGGCAATCAATCGTGATGACACATGGCAAATCAGCTCTTGGGGTTCAAGCCCATTGGCACGCAATGTGTTGCCTGTGTCCACCACGTCCACAATCAAATCGCCCAGCCCCACCAAAGGCGCAAGCTCCATTGAGCCGTACAGTTTGATCACATCAACTTGCACCCCCAAAGACGCAAAATATTCTTTGGCAACATTGACGTATTTGGTGGCGATACGCAGTCGGCGCTTGGGCAAGGTTTTGCCTGCCACCCCTGCGGTCATCAGTCGGCATTTGGCGATGTTTAAATCCAAAAGCTCATAAACGCTTGCGTCATATTCCATCAGCACATCTTTGCCTGCCACGCCAATGTCCGCCGCCCCATGCTCCACATAAGTTGGCACATCGGACGCACGCAAAATCAGCAAACGAACGTTTGGATCGGAAGTCTCAAAAATCAATTTGCGAGAGCTTGCGATGTCTTCTAAAGGAACAATGCCCGCTTTGGCAAACAAAGGCAAAGTTTCGTCCAAAATTCGCCCTTTGGATAAGGCGATGGTCAAGCCATTAAAACTGGTTTCAATCATTGTAAATCTCTAATATTTTTATAAATCAGAATTTGAGTTTCAAATTCTTGGATAACATCTGTTATTGGTACTAAACGCCCTATTGTCGTATAGTGTCTGCCACCCCCAACTGGGGTTTGCACCGCTCTTTGTGAAAAATTATCTATATTATTCAAAAACCACTGTCTGACTTGTGGCATGGGCAAAACGTATAATGTTTGAATGTGAATGAAATAATAAAAAATATAATCCGCTTGTGTGTACAAAAAACAACCCAACGTACCCTTTTCAACGTTACTTACCGTCTCAAAGAAAAAATTGCCAGTTGTGTGATGTCTGTCCGCCTTAATCTCAACCAAGACTTGTCTATTTGCATAATTTATCAGCAAATCAACATCTATCTTTTGATAATCATGGATATTTTCCACGTTATCAATGGTAACAATGTTGTTTTGACCATTGTCTCTTCTGTGCAGCAGCCACCTTTCTATTTCTTGACTTGCTTGGGCGGCAACATCAAGCACTTCACGCATCTTATATTGATGACACATCAGCACCCCTGAAACACCGCCAACAGTTCACCCACCTGATTTCTACCGCTTGTCTTTGCTGAAATGTTTCGCCTGACTGCCGTATGATAAATCGTTGCCCCTTGGTATAACTGGCGTGTCAAAGGCGTGTCATGATTTGAAATCAATACCGCTTGGGCGTTTTGACTGGCACGCTGGGCAAGGACTGCCAACGCCGTCTGATCGTCATCACCAAAACCTTCTTTAGCATAAGCGGTAAAAGATGCCGTAACGCTCAGTGGCACATAAGGCGGATCGCAATACACCCCATCAAAGGCGGACACGTCGGTCAATACTTTGTCATAAGGCAAACAAGACAGCTTCACCCTATCGGCTTTATCAATAAAAGCTTTCATGGCTTGGCTTGGAAACATGGGGGCTTTATAACGCCCAAATGGCACATTAAATTCGCCCTTGCTGTTATAGCGACAAAGCCCATTAAAGCCGTGGCGATTGAGATAAATAAACAGCGCTGACCGCTGATGTTTGTCGGTGCTGTCATTGAATGTTTGTCTAAGCTGATAATACGCCGTATCGCTGTTATTTTCTGCCACAAAAAACTGCTCGGCGTAGGCGATGAATTGGTCTTTGTCGTCTTTTAGGCATTCATAAACGCCCATCAAATCGGCATTGATGTCATTTAACCAATAAGCGTCAAATTCGCTTGCCAAAGACAGCGCCGCCGACCCAACAAACGGCTCAACCAATCGCCCCGACTTAGGCAAATGGGGAGTGATAAAATCAAGCAATTTGCTTTTACCGCCCGCCCATTTTAAAAAAGGTTTGCTCAAACTTAACCCTTAATGCGTTCAATATTGACGCCCAGTGCTTTTAGTTTGTTTTCTACATCATCATAGCCCCTATCAATGTGATAAATGCGGTCAATGATACTTTCACCTTCGGCACACGCCGCCGCCATCACCAAAGACATAGACGCACGCAAATCGGTCGCCATCACAGGCGCAGGCGTGAATTTATCCACCCCGACCACCACCGCCGAATGTCCGTCCACTTTGATGTTTGCGCCCATGCGTTGCAGCTCTGGCACGTGCATAAAACGGTTTTCAAAAATGTTTTCAATGATGGTACTGGTGCCTTCTGCCAAACAGCATACTGCCATCAACTGCGCCTGCATATCGGTAGGGAAACCAGGGTGAACTTGCGTACGAATGTCTACCGCCTTGGGACGCTCAGTCATCACCGCCCGAATCCAGTCATCGCCTGTGGTGATGGTTGCGCCCATCGCTTCAAATTTTTTGAGTACGGGGTGTAAAAATTCTGCGGACGTATTTTTGGCAAGCACATCGCCACGGCTCATCAGCGCACCTGCCAGATACGAACCTGTCTCAATGCGGTCAGCGATGACGCTAAATTCACAGCCGTGCAAAGACTCTACACCTTCAATGGTCATGACCGTTGTGCCAATGCCGTCAATTTTTGCGCCCATCGCCACAAGGAAATTGGCAAGATTGACCACTTCGGGCTCGGTGGCGCAGTTTTCCAAACGGGTAACACCTTTTGCCAGTGTCGCCGCCATGATGGTGTTTTCGGTACCACCAACGGTTACCATATCAAAACTAAAATCACAGCCAATCAAGCGACCACCAGTAGGGGCTTTGGCTTTGACGTAGCCATTTTCTACGGTGATGGTTGCACCCATCGCTTCAAGGGCTTTTAGGTGC
>JBHAZZ010000162.1:0-4924 GCA_041781275.1 Moraxella sp. | reverse complement strand
TGATGATTTTGAAAAACAGCAAGATATGATAACTTGTATTTTGTATTCTACCATTGGTCAAGAAAGTCAAGATTGGATAAAGGAATGGTCTGATATTCCTTATAAAGTATTTACGGGTATCGCACCAAATAGTTATGAATATGACCAAATCAAACAATTTATTGAAAATTATTACCGTCTATTAAAACAAATGGGTGGGTTAAAAATGTTTATTGATGGGGAATATTATATTAATGCGTGGCGAGAAAAGCACAAAGATAAAAAACAAGAATATCAAGAAAAATTAAAACGGTATCAAGAGATGATAAAAGATTATCAAGCCATGATAGAAAGATTGGGGTAAGGGATTTGATAGAGTGAGTTTTGTAACATTAGGCTTAATAAAATTATCAAGCCTAATGTCAAAACAATACACTATTGTGAGTGGATTTTGTGTGGTTTATTTTTTGCAATACTTAACACGCAGTTTTTTGTATAAAGCGTATGGTGGGGTTTCTCCTTGTAGTGGCTCAAAGCTATTATTTTCCCAAGATTTTAAATCTTTTGTATATACATTAATGTGTTCAAGTTGGCTATTATCACCATAATCTGCCCAGTTATACAAAGAAAGCTGTACATCTGTTTGCAAGCTTTTACAATCAAATGTGATAAAACCTTTTTGTACAAATTTGCCAACAGTTTCAATATATACAGTGCGTTTTGTGCCTGAGCGTTTTTCTAGCTTTGCATACCAAGCTGTGCTGTATGGTTCTTCTAATTCTTGGTCGTATATAAACTCAACCTTTGTATTGGGTCTATACTCGCTATTTTCGGTTTTTGCAATGGCAAGATTGGGTAAAATGAGCAAACTAGCCAAAATAAAAGATGAAACTTTGATATTCATAAATACTCCTTAAAAAAGATTTGTAAGATTGCAAGAAAATTGTACCAAAAAATACTAAAAAAAAAAGCCTCTCTTTGGATAACATAAAAAAATTCACCCAAATTATCTGAACCGCACCCCAAAAGTTAGACAACTTTTGGGGTGTTTTTATGACTGGCGCATTCAAGATTGAAATGCAACGCACCCAAAGTTACACTCACACAGCTCCAAACTTGCTACAAAATGTAGTATACATAACACGCACTTGATGTTAAAAAAACTAATCCTGTGATAGTTTTTAAGTTTTTTAGGTATAGCAATTAACACACCCAAAAAACAACCTTAACAAAGACCAGTCATTTTCCAATCTTACTTTTAAATAAAAAAGCCCATTGACAAGAATACACAATCTTTGTAATAGGCACATTCAACTTTAGGTGCGTTGCAGTTCAATCTTGAATGTGCTCTTTCTATCTTTTATTCCTCATCGTCCGTTTTTGGCGGTACAGGGGCAAACCAACCGACCAGCAATAAGCCCAGACCCACACCAATAAAGGATACAATTCTTGCAACACCGCCGCTATTGCCCAAGTCAATTAAAAATAATTTAATCACAACCACGCCCACCAAACTTGCTCCTGCTATCCATAAGGTACGCGCTTGTTGTTTATTGGCAATCACCATCACACCAATGCCAATCGCTGACCATACCAGCGATAGACTGGCCTGTACGCCAAAATCCGCCACCAAGCTTGAAAAATTCCATGCAATATCGCTATAAAAATGCCATGTCCGCATCACAATTGAGCTGATGGTGATTAAACCAAGTCCAGCGCCTGCCATCATGAGCATTGGTTTTGATGTTGCCAGTTGTGTGTTTTGTATGCTGTGATACCACAGTACTGCCAATAAAACAGTCATTATGTCTGTCGCGTTCAAGAGCGGCAATCGTGTTCCGATGACTATTGGGGTGGAAATTGCCACATCCAATAGCCAAATGGACGCAATCAGCATACAAAGCAGCTGCCCCCATTGTTGATAAGTTTGTACAAAGGCTGTTTTCCATGTAAATGGCACATAAACCAAGCCTGCCCACAGCATTAAACTTGCTATACCCCACAAATAAGCAACACTTGCATTTAAACTTTGACCAAACAAATAACTTGCAACCCCAAGCACCAAGCCCAAATGCACACAATGCACCCAATTTGCCGTAGATGGGCTTAGACGTTGTTCTGCCAAAATCCATAGACTAAGCACAAGACTGACAACGCCAAGCAGGACAATATGAGCTGTTGTGTGATGGTTGTGGGTCAAACTGACAAGCATCATGCTTATCATCACCATAAAGCTTAAATTGACCGACGCCAGACTTTGCCAATGTCGCCCCATCAAGCATTTGACGATATGAAACGCCAAAGCAAAAACAGCAAAACTTAAAAACATTGCCCATGTCAAATTAAACTGCAAGTCCAAATCAAAGCTGTGTTTGATTTGGAGGCTAAAAGTATCTATCAGTGTAATCAGGCTTATCAGTAAGGCAAATAAGCCCAAGATGAAATAGGTGCTCGGAAGTTTTTTGTGTGGATTTTGCCAAGAGGGCAGATGTAAGCCAAATGCGGCTGTCAATATGGCGCCACTGGCAGCCAAGCCTAAGACAATCAATTTAATGTCGTACGCTGAGCTTTGGTTGATAAAAAAGTAACACAACGTCCAAACCGTTATGATGGGTACAAACAAGGCGACGACTGTATTTGCAGCGCGATACAACCACACCCCAAGCCCGACCAAAGCGATGATGAGTAGCCAAGTTGTGGCAAACACGCCAAACCATAAGCTTGGCAAAATCATGGCATGGATTAAGGTGAATGCCAAAGCGATTTGCTGGGTTTTGATTTCCCATTTGGCAGAGTACTCTCGCCCCTGCCAATCTTGCCACAAGCCATACACCAAAGCACCTGCCAACACCAGCCACAATGTGCCGTAGCGATTGCCCCTTAAAATATGATCTTGTGCTTGTAGCCATGCTTGATAATCATCAAACCACAGCACGCTGCTACAGACCAAAACCATCAAGGCAAAACAGCGTGCCATCGGTGCTTGCTGTTTTAGACCAAACACATAAACCAAGCACGCCTGCAATGCCCATAGCCCAACGGCCAACTCGTCATCAAAAGCAAGCCCAATGCCAAGGCTGACAAAACCGCCAACCAATAGCCATAAGGCTTGCGATAAGGGGTTATTGGTGGGCAGTGACTTGGCGACAGCAAATGCAAATCCACCATACAGCACCGCCAAACCCCACGATAAATATAGGCTGACATAATCAAACCAACCTTTTGTCGCCACATACAAAAACAAAAATCCTGCCAAAGCACTGCCAAACAGCACGCTGCTGTCCAGTATGCCCACCTGCAGACCAAATTGTCGGTACTGATGGTAGATTTGTTTTAGGCTTGCCTGATTGGGCAAAGAGGGCGTGGATTGGGTGTGTTGCAGCTGCAAATGAGCATATAGGCACGCCACATAAGCATACAGCCCCACAAGATAAACGCCAAACAACACGCTTGCCAAGCGAGCTTAAGCCAACTGCACTGTGGATAATTGCTCTTGCCACAAAAAGGCGATAGCAAACGTACCCAACAAGCTCATCGCATTTAAGCTGCGCCATGTTTTAAACTGAGCGATAATCGCAATCCCTGTATTGAGCAGTGCCAAATAAGTAAACAAAACAACATAATGATTGCTGCCTGATGAAGTCAAAATCGGTGTTGCCAAGCCGCCAATGAGTGCAATTTGAGCCAAAATTTTGGCATCTTGACGCAATGCCAATACAATTTTGACAAGCACCGCTATCAGCATCAATACAAAAGCTGTTGATGGGGTGATTAATTGCGATAATTTTAATGACGACAAGGTGGTCAAATACATGACCGCCAAGCCAAAACCTTGCAAAATCAAGCCATATTCACGGCGTTTTTGAGCCAAATAAATCCCTACTCCTGTCGCACCCAAACCAGACAGTCCAACCGCCAAATAGCGTAACCATAACGGCGTGTCAATATAATCACTGGCAAATCGCAGCAAAAAGGCAAGTCCCAAAAATAAAATCGCCACGCCAATTTTTAACATGGGATTGCCTGTGCTAAACCAAGTCCAAATGGCATTCAAAAATCTCTGGGCAAGACTGGGTGTGCGATAGGTATTTTTGTTTTTGGGTGGAAATGGGTGTTTTTTTAATCTTTGGCGATTGACTTGGGCGGGATTGGCAGATGAAGCACTGTGTGTTTTTGTATTTATGGTGGTGTTTTCTTGGGTGCCTGCCATGTTTGGCTGGACTTGTTTGGCTGTCATCAGCTCAGTTGCCAAAAGCTCGTTGAATTCTTGTGGGGGCGATGAAGGTATTGGAGTGGATGTGTTTGTTGGAGCTTCAGGGGTGGCTTTTTGAGTATTGGTAAGGGTATGAGGTAAAAAGGTGTGTTGCGCGGTGGTTTGTTCAAATTGTGTGGATTTGAGTTGCTTAACTTCTTTGCGTAGTGTTGTCAGTTGTTTATGCAAATCATCAATCAGCCGAGCGTGTTCGTTCAGTGTTTGACGATGCAGAATGATGGTAAAAATAAAAATAACAAAAAATACAATCAAAAAACCAATCATAATTCATCCCTTGAAAGATGGCTGTATGGCTATGGGTATAGTCGCAAATTGTTGGGTTTGGTTGCCCCACTGCGTTTACCTTAAATTTAATTTATTATACCAATAAAAATAATCAATGAAAACATCAGTTTTGGGCACAATAACCCATTGCTGGCATCAAATTGCCAACAAGGGCTGCTTGTTGTGCTTTTGTGGGTGTGTGAAAGCTTAAATGTTGGAATTAAGCTTTTGGAGATGGTTTTGTGGCAGGTTTTATTGTTTGTTTTCGGCGTTTTTGACAAAAATCACTTTGTGCGTGTCGTCATTGGGATAGCGCTCTTCAAGCTCAAAATAGCGCGGATAAGCGCGTAAAAAATCACTGAATTTGTTGTAATGAAATAAACGCGCGTCAAAATCAGGCTCAATTTT
>JBHAZZ010000161.1:0-6578 GCA_041781275.1 Moraxella sp. | reverse complement strand
TGCCAAACGCGCCTCGATTTTGGCATCTTTGGCTTGCCATAGCTCATCAAGCCAAGCATACAGTGCTGCTTTGATTTGCTCATCGGTGTCATACGCGCCCTGTTTTAGCGCGGCTAACAGCGTCTCATCAGGGCTAACAAAGTCAATATCCACCGATAAACGGGTCAGCTTACCCGACCACAGATCGGTATATTCTGGCGCGCCATCAGGATATACGATGGTCATGTCTAAGATGCCATCGATCTCATTACCAAGACTGGCCAATGCCAAGGCAAAGCCACCTGCTTTGGGCTTTAATAGATGCTGATAAGGTGAGGCTTGTTTGGCGTGCTTGGCCTTGGTAAAACGCGTACCCTCCAGATAGTTTAGTAGCACAAAAGGCTTGCCGCTCAGCGACTGACAGGCGCGGCGTGCTTCTTCTAAATCACGACCTGCCAGCGCAGGATTTTTGGCAATTTGCTCTTTGGTGTGACGCTTCATCATCGGAAAATCTAGGAAATAAAAAGTCTGACCAACAATGGGAATATAGATGAGTTCGTGCTTGGCAAAAAACCGTGTGATCGGCAGCGCGCCTTCGCTGATGTACTGGATGATGCTGGTATCGACCCAAGATTGATGGTTGCAGATCAGCAGATATTTGCCATTGGGATCCAGTGATTCTGGCAGGGTGACGCGCCAATCTTTGGTGGGCAGCACTTTATCGATCAGCAGATTGTTGGTGTGGATCCAGCGGTTGGCGATACTGATGACGGCTTTATCAGCAGCGGCAGATCCTGTAAGCATTTTGGTGATGCCAGCGCCAATCACAGGCGCGCCCATTAGCAGGCTGTTAGCGGCGATGGTGCTGGTGCTGGTCACCAAAGACAGCTTTTGGGCAAGTTTTGGCTGGGTGTGATGCAGCTTTTCAAAAAAACTCAAGGTTTTGCGTGATTTGGTCATGGCGCCCCCCAAAATTAAACGGAGTAAATGTTACATAATGTTTCAAAATCGCAGCAAGGCAGCGGATTTTGTACACGGTTGTACATAGTTTACCAAACTCTGCGAAAAATCGGGTAAAAATTGCCAAAATCTGTGGTGATTATGGCAATTTTTATCCTAAAGTTGAAAAAATTTGTAACAATTTGGCTGAGCTAATTGATAAATTGGTGGGTTTTGGATAAGTTTTGATCAAATTTTCCATGACAAATGGAAAAACTAGCACAAATTGACCCATTTATCGCGAAAATGTGGAACAATTAAGCAAAATTTACCCAGTTAAAATAATAAAAACATCACAGCCAAGCTACACGACTTATACAGACAAGCAAGAAATCAGGTGCATAATAACAGCAAGCAAGACAAACACAGGTATGATTCATGCCTGATTTATTAACCGTCTGATAACAACAGACAAAAGGAGTTCATTATGAAACTTAAAGCATTAGGCGTAACCGTATTGGCATCAAGTGTCGCTTTGGCAGGCTGTGCAAACACTGGCACAGGCACCGCTACCCCAAATAAAGCAGTCTTAGGTGCAGTCGCTGGCGCACTGGGCGGCGCTGCGATTTCAAAAGCTACTGGCGGTGAAAAAACTGGCCGCGATGCTGCCATCGGCGCGGCAGTGGGCGCAGCAGCAGGTGCTTACATGGAGCGCCAAGCTAAGCAAATCCAGCAACAAATGGCAGGCACAGGCGTGACTGTTAACCATGACACCACCACAGGTAACATCAACCTAACCATGCCAGGCAACATCACCTTTGCACATGATGATGCGACATTGAACAGCGCATTCTTGGGTAGCCTAAATCAATTGGCAGCCACCATGCGTCAATATGGCGAAACCACCATCGTGGTAGCAGGCCACACAGATTCAACTGGCCAAGCGGCTTACAACCAAGCATTGTCAGAGCGTCGTGCTGCTGCTGTGCGTAACTACTTGGTTAGCCAAGGTGTATCAGCCAGCCGTATCCAAACTGTCGGCTATGGCATGCGTCAACCAGTGGCTACCAACGCAACTGAAGCTGGCCGCGCCCAAAACCGTCGTGTTGAGCTGACCATCTTGACGCCACAAAACATGTAATCACTGTCATCTGTGCATCATGCGCAGACTGATAGAGGATACAAGATCGCCCAACTGCTTTAAGTTTGGCGGTCTTTTTTTTGTGCTACGATCTTTGTTTAGGCTGTGCCAAGAGCAGATAAGTAGTCCAGAATCTGCCATAAAAAACGGACAATCTGTCGATCATCCGCTATATGCTAAGCCATACCAAGAGGGCTAGGTTGTGCCGTTTTATTGCGCGGTTTGGTTTGCTTGCTCGATGGCGGCATCGATTTGCTGTTGGGTTTTGTCATCGATGCTGTCGGCTTTTGGGTATTGGCCATTGACCGCTTGAGTGGCTTTCATGTCCTCAAGTGCTGCATCGGCTTTGACGTCGGCATCATAATTTGGGCCTTCACCAATCGGATAGACCGTGGTGTCAACTTGTGAAAAGTTGCTTTTTTTGTTCATGATTTTATCGGCAGTGGCTGTCATGGCATTACAGCCAGTTAGGGCGATGGCAGCAGCAGCGATGCAGGCGATGGCTTTCATAAAAACTCCTTAAATTTTTTGAATAACGATCAATCAGTCATCGATATGTATAGTAAACTACGCTGATTGTGGGATGTTGGCAGTATTTTACTCTTTTGTGAGGGTTTTTCATTAGGTGTTTTGTAATTGCTTTTTAAATGACTAAGAAAATCTTAAATGACTGAACGCATCGATGGGTTTGTTGAATGCATAAAAGATGTATTTTAAATGAATAATTTATGCACTTTTGTGCGTGCTTATGTTAAAATAAGTGTCAGGCATTATTAAGATGCATCATTTTGGCGACCCAAAGACGAAGATGGGCGCTGTCGAATATTATGGAGGGGTTATGAAATTGATCGATCAAACCAAGCAGCTGGTACTACCTGCTTGCATCGCCATCGTGCTTGCGGCTTGTGGCAGCGAAGAGCCAGCAGCGACTACGACCACCCAAGCTGCCGCACCTGCAGTCAGCAGCACGCAAAGCACTGCCGAGGCCACTCAGCCAGACACCGCTGCCCAAAGCCCACAACCAGCAGCGACCACAGCAGAGCCAGTAACAGCTGCCAGCGTCAGCCAAGACAGTGAAGCGGTGGCATCGGCAGCTGCACCTGTCGAGGCACTGCCCATCGAAGAGGGTAAGCAGCGCTATGAGGCGACTTGTAAGGTCTGTCACGATGCAGGTCTGCTCGATGCGCCTAAGCTTAGCGCCAAAGAAGAATGGCAAAAACGCTTGGCCGCCAAAGGACTTGAGACGCTACAAGCCAACTCCGCCAAAGGCTTTAATAAGATGCCAGCCCAAGCGGTCGGTGATGTCAGTGAGGCTGAAGTTTATGCTGCGGTGAATTACATCATCCAAACCACTCAGTAGCGCATAAAAAACCGACTTAACAAAAGGCTTGTCTGTGGATAGGCCTTTTATTTTTGGTTGTGTAAATCTCATAAAACCGATACCAACCACGATGCCAGCATTTGTTAGCATTTAACGGGGTTGTATGAGGTTATACAGGCAATCAAAAGCGCTGTAAGCCTTGAAAAATAAAGGGTGCTGCACTCACTGCAACACCCTGAAATTAATGTTTGGTCGGAATGATAGGAATAAAACTAAAACTTGTAACCCTTATAAACAAAGGCTTTGCACTATGTTGTTAAAATTCCATATATATACACATATATATATTTGACAAAGTGCCTGCCTAAAACCGCCATTTTTACCGCCTTTTGTGCCATCTCATTATAACCCACTCTAGCACATATTAACCCATCATTTGCCATTTTTGATGCCACTTGGCAGGCGTGCAAACTTCCAATTTTGCGGTGATAAAAATTTTTGTGGACGGGCGGTCATTTGCGCCAATCGCCCAAACTTTTTACCCGCCCCTGTATGGGTGTGGTTTTTTATCCAAATCATTAGGCAAATTGGCAGGCGCGCGCGGTTGCTTGTATATTGCCAAGTGTGGCAGGTGCGATAATCGCCAGCCATCATCACCAGTCATCATGCTAGCGGTATCACTGCCACCAATTGCCAGCACCTCTACCAGTGTAGGCAATGGCATCATCAAGTAATCAGCACTAGCCATCATGCTATTGGTGGCATTGTGGCAGGCGTGATAGCTACCTATTTTCCCTACACTTTCCCCATTTTCCCATTTGCCTAAAAATAGGGGAAAACGGTGTAAGCTTTGCTGTATATAGCTTTGCTGGTGTCATTTTCCCACTTTCCCCATTTCTCCAGTTTTTATAACTTTGTGTTGTTTTTGGTGCTGGTATGTCTTTATATGATTATGTGCCAATGCGCCAAGCACACAAGCTAAATTTAATGGCTGGGCGGTTGCTGGTGATAGGTTTGATGGATTTTCTTTTGGTGCTGGGCAATTGGCAGGCGTGGCATCATTGCCATTATGTCCTATGCTATTGCTATTGTGTCCTATGCCTAGATACGCACCATTTGGGCTGTAGTAGCGTTTGGCGGTGCTGTTGGTGTAATGGGTGCTTGATGGTGTAGGCGTGCTGTAATGGCTTGATATGGGCTTTAATTAGGTTTCCTAATTTCCCAATGCTCTATATATGTGTTGGCAAGTTGTATATACAAATATTCATATTATTATATATCCCTTATTACCCCTATATCCCCCCACTTGATAGATTATCACCCCCAAAATATCGTTTTTTTTATTCAAACTATGGGAAAGTGGGGAAAGTGGGAAAGTGGCAGGCTCTAGCCCTTGTGGTATAAGGGTTTGCATACTTTCCCACCAAAAACACCAAAAAGGAAAGTAGGAAAGTGACAAGTACAAAAAAGGGGAAAGTGTGATACTTTCCCCATTGTAAGCCCTTGATATATAAGGCTTTACGGTTTTATGTTTTACTTTCCCCTTACTTTCCCCTTACTTTCCCCTTACTTTCCTACTTTCCCCAATAGGTAGGGATTAATAATAATTTCTCTAGCCCTGCCACTTTTGCCCCCATATTCGATTTGGATATGGTTGTAATATTCCAAAATCTCCATCACGCCTGCAAGCCTTTTCCCATTTCTTAGCGGTTTTGGTGTTATATTTTGTCCTACTTCTTTATATGCCATGCGGTCTATATGTTCGCTTTGGCATTCTTTCACAAGCCAATCTATCGCCATTTGCTCATCGCTTTTATTTTCGCTTTGTGTGTCATCATAGCCAAGTAGTTCATTCATGCCGTACCACACCAAGGCAAAGGCATTATCAAGGTACTTTGGCGTTATCTCATGTTCCCCATCATAAAACGCCAGTAATGATGCGATACGGCTTGCATTCTCTGCCATGCGTGATGCAAAGGAGCTAACATCATGTAGCAATTTGCCATTGCCTAAAAGCGTTTCTACAGACTGCTGAAAATCGGCAAATTTCTGTAAGGTTTGATCGTCTTTAAAACGCATCATTTGGCGGTTGGGTAAGCCATATTCATTGTATAGTTGCGGTATGTATTCACCATCTGCCATGCGTTTAAATGGGTATTTGATGCGTGCTTGATGCGTAAATGGGCTAAGGTTTCCCCCTGGTTGTTCGCTCTCACCGCTTGGCATTTCATGCGTGCCGTTGGCTAATTGTTGGTGCGTGTCCAATAACTGATAGCACCAATTCCAAAAGCGATTTAATACGGGGTCTGTATCGGTCGATTGGCTCAATCGCTCGGGCGTGTTCCACTGTCTAGCCCCCATGAGTGATGGCTCATAACACACCAAAAACCGTGCCAAAAAGCCTTGTTCGGTCATTAGGCTATCACTCATTACCCCTTGCATGATAATTGGCTGTACGGCAATATCCATGGTTAGCCTGCATCGATACGCCTTGTTTTTCTGTTTGAACTTAGTGGCGGTCTTATTACTGCCTACTCGTGACTTATCCACTCTGCCGCTAGAATGAATATTGGTAAGGCTTGCCAATGAACTGCCTGCCGTATCAGCTTTCATGCTGTGACCGTGAAAGAATTTGCCCCCATCATCACTGACCAAAGACAAGTTTTTGATGCCATCATGTACATATCTATCCAAAATCTTTTCTATCGTTGCATCAGTAAAAATGGGCGTTAGGTCGATTGGTTCTTTTGGCTCTGTAAACTCTTTCTTTTGCTTTGGCGGCAGGCTTTGATACTCGTTATACGCTTGGATTTGTTCTTCAAATCGTCTGTTTTCGCATTCGGTAAATTGATAGATGCCGTTATAGGTCAAATCTTGTAAGGCGGTCTTACCTGCACCGCTTTTACCTTGTGTTAATAGCCAAAGACTTACGGGCGCGTATTTACCAAGTAGCAAGGGTGCATCGATAAAACATTGCCCCACGGTCGATAATGCACCAAGTACGCTTTGCCCAGCCCATGATAGTGGGACTTGTGCGAAATATGCACACCGTTTGACCACCGCCCCCAAATCATCACCAAACGCATGAATGGGGTAGGGGTTAGCCGTGACGGTCTTTTGCGGTAGTGGCGTTGGCGTTTGCCACTGAATACGGCTCAATTCCACCTTGTCGGATTGTTCGCACACATCATCAAGGCT
>JBHAZZ010000160.1:0-9175 GCA_041781275.1 Moraxella sp. | reverse complement strand
TCAAGTTCTTGCGTTTCAAGTTCTTGCGTTTCAAGTTCTTGCGTTTCAAGTTCTTGCGTTTCAAGTTCTTGCGTTTGGACTTCAGTTTGCAAATTGACTAAATTTTGTTTGGGCGTGTGCTGAACACTGTCGTTTTGTTGGGTTGTCACCACTTGCCCAGAAAACAAGGGACGAAACGCCAAAAGCCGCAAAATCCCCATTTCTAAGGCTTGCATGGGCGTACTGGCAAATTTCACCCCTTCACGGCTTTTGACAGCGATTTCATAATAAAGCTGCAAAACGTCCGCAGGAATGTGGGCGGCAAGATTCATAAAGGCAGACTTTTGGACATCATTCATGTCAAGGGGCAAATCGGCAAGCACCTGCACAAGCGCAAGCTGATGTAAGCTGTCCACCAATTTATCCAAAATCGCCACCGCATCTACCATTTGCTGACGTAGGCGCATGATGTGCAAAGCAACTTGTGAACGGTTGTCCTGATAAATGTCGGCAATCAACGTCAAAATGTCCAAAGTGTCCGTTAAGCCCAACATCTCAGCAACGGTGTTGTCATTTAGGCGACCGCCACCAAACGCAATGGCCTGATCGGTCAAAGACAAAGCGTCCCTAACCGAACCTTTGGCACTTTGGGCTAATTGCCACAAGGCGTTTTGGCTAAACACAATGGCTTCTTTGGTTAAAATGTGGCTTAAATGTTGATACAGCAACTCTTGCGACAAAGGACGCAGCACAAATTGCAAACAACGAGAAATGATGGTAACGGGCAGTTTTTGCGGATCGGTGGTGGCAAGAATGAACTTGGTATGTTCGGGCGGTTCTTCCAAAGTTTTTAACAACGCATTAAAACTGTGCGTAGACAACATATGTACTTCGTCAATCAAATACACCTTAAATCGCCCTTGCGTGGGGGCGTATGGCACATTTTCCAAAATGTCCCGAGTGTCTTCTACTTTGGTGCGAGACGCAGCGTCAATTTCTATCAAATCAATAAAACGCCCTTCATCAACACTGGTGCAAACATCGCACACCCCACAAGGCGTACTGGTAATGCCCGTTTCGCAGTTTAAACACTTGGCAAAAATACGGGCAATGGTTGTTTTTCCCACGCCACGAGTGCCAGTGAACAAATACGCATGATGTAATCTTTGGGCGTCAATGGCATTGGCTAGGGCGTGGGCAACGTGATCTTGACCAACAAGCTCGGTAAAATTTTTGGGACGATATTTACGAGCCAGTACTTGATAATGCGACATAAACCATTCTCATTAAAAACGATCGGGATCATTTAAGGTGGCAGGCGTTTCTTTTTCCATGTCATTATATTTGGGCAAAGTTTCCAATTCTTTGGCGGTTGGCTCATACACGCAAATGGTTTGATTGCCAAATTTATCTTCGCTTAAAATATATTTTCTGTCAGAACGATTCATGATTTTATGAATAAAACGCTGATACGCTCCCATAAATCCTGTGGTAGGCTCATCGGGATTGTGATAAAACGCATTAATCACCGCAGGCAGTCCCAAACCACACACCAATCCCGATAATAATACCACAATAAAGGTATAACCAATCAGCACATTATTATAAGGATAAATTTGCGGAATGTTTGCCACCGCTAGCACCAGTGCCAAAGAAATACCGCCACGCACACCGCCCCATGACAAAATTTCTAATGTGCCTTTGTAGGCATTTTTTCTTACTTTGGGGAAAAAGGCAAATGCGGTGTAATTGGCAATAAAACGAGCCAAATGCAAAATAAAAAACGCCACCACACCACCAACAATCAACGACACATTCAAATCTAGGATAAATAATTCCAAACCAATCAAAGTGAACAAAAATGAATTGATAATGCCTTCAATGGTATGCCAAAAATGATTGATTTCATCGATGTCTTTTTCTGCCAAAAATTCCTGCCAGCGATTACCCACCATCAGTCCACCAATCACACAGGCAATGGGCGCAGAAGCGTGTGCATATAAAGACACCAAATACGCCCCTGCCGCCAAAATTGCTGTCGTCAATATCAAGGACTCCATTTCGTTTTCGCCTTTTAGAATATAAAGCGCCGCCTTGCCAAATACCAATCCGATGATGACCGCCACGCCCACTTCATACGCCAAATGCTCCAAAACCGACAATAAATTAAATTCCGATCCTTGAATGACTTTTAAAATGGTCATAAAAATGGCAATACACATGGCGTCATTAAACAGCGATTCCCCTTCTAATTTAATCATCAAATGTTCGGGGGCTTTGATGGAGCTTAACACGCCTTTAATGCCAATGGGGTCGGTCGCCCCTAGCGCACTGCCCAACAAAAGCAGCACAATCAGTGGCACAGAATACCCTGTCAAATATTGATAGCCATATAACAAAAATCCAAACACCACCGCACAAATCAGCAGTGCCAAAGTCGCCAAAATACCAATGGGTTTATAATAATTTTTTAGATCTGAAACTTTAAACTTCAATGCAGAAGCTGTCAAAATAAAACAAATGACCCCATTGATTAAGAAATCATAAAAATTGATATTACGCACGGTTTCTTCAATGGCAGCAATATTAATGCTAAAAAACTGATTGCCATGTAATAACGTCGCCACCCATTGCACCAAAAATACCAACAAAGCTGATACTATCGGCACACCAATGGCTTGGGGTAAGTTCAAAAAGCGTTTGTTAAATAATGTCGTGGTTACCGACACCAAACAAACCACCAAAAAAATCTCTAAAAAAATAAAACTTCCCATATAAACCCAACTTAATTCATTGCCATACTTAGAACAAACAAGGTATGTTCTGTTAAACATACCCTGCAAGTTACGATCCTAATCTGTCAAAGTATGTTATTCTTTTTGACGCATATGTGGGAATAAAATCACATCACGAATGCTTGGCGAATCAGTAAATAACATCACCAAACGATCAATGCCAATACCTTCACCCGCCGTTGGTGGCAAGCCATATTCCAAAGCTTCTACAAAATCAGCGTCATAATGCATGGCTTCATCATCGCCTGCGTCTTTTTCGGCAACTTGCTGTAAAAATCTTTGTGCTTGATCGATGGGATCATTTAATTCACTAAAGCCATTAGCAAGTTCTCTGCCACCAATAAACATTTCAAAGCGATCGGTAATGTGTGGATTGGTGTCATTACGTCTTGCCAGTGGTGAAGTTTCGGCAGGATATTCGGTAACAAAAGTCGGCTGACGTAATTTGGTTTCTACCGTTTCTTCAAAAACAATGGTTTGCAATTTACCCAAACCAAAGTTTGGCTTGACTTCCATTTTTAATACGTCTTTAATAAAGTTTGCCAAAAATTCTTTATCATTGACATTGTCCGCATTAAATGCAGGATTGTGCTCCAAAATGGCATCAAACATGGTGATTTTTTTAAATGAGCCTTTAAAGCTAAATACTTCACCTTGATAAGGCACATCGGTCGTTCCCAAAATATCCAGCGCCAATTTTTCTAGCATTTGTTCGGTCAATGCCATCAAGTCTTTGTAATCGGCATACGCTTGATAAAACTCAATCATGGTAAATTCAGGGTTGTGGCGAGTAGATACCCCTTCATTACGGAAACTGCGGTTAATCTCAAACACCCTATCAAAGCCACCCACCACCAAGCGTTTTAGATAAAGTTCAGGCGCAATGCGCAAAAACAGCGGCATATCAAGGGCGTTATGATAAGTTTCAAAAGGACGAGCCGCCGCACCACCGGGGATAACGTGCATCATGGGCGTTTCTACTTCCATAAAACGCTGCGCCCCCAAAAACGCACGAATGCCGGCAACGACTTGACTGCGGATTTTAAAGACGTTTTTGGAATCTTCATTGACGATCAAATCCAAATAACGCTGACGATATTTGACTTCGGTGTCGGTCAAACCATGAAATTTGTCGGGCAAAGGACGCAAAGACTTGGTCAAAAGCTCAAAATCTTCTAAGTGCACATACAAATCGCCCTTTCCTGAACGCCCAATATAGCCGCTCGCCCCCACAATGTCGCCCAAATCCAAGGATTTGATCAGCTCCAACGTGTCCGCAGGCAGCCCTTTTCTGTCCACATAAAGCTGAATGCGTCCTGTCATGTCGCTGATCACAATAAACGAACCACGATTTAACATGACACGTCCTGCCACTTTGGCATAAGACTTTTCGCCACTTTCAATCGTTTGTTTGTCCACGTCTGCAAATTTTTGTTGTAAATCCCCACAATAATCACTTGGTTTAAAAGTGTTTGGATAAGCGGTTTTGCCTTGTTCGCTGGCTTTTTCGGCAAGTATTTTTAGTTTGTGATGACGCTGGGCGATAAGTTCGTTTTCACTGATTTCAACATCAAGAATTTGTTTTGACATAATGAAGCCTTAAAAAAAATATCAACTTAAAATTAAATCATGAGCAATTTTTATCTATGGACAAAATTTATGGTTCCCCACCCACACTTGCCATCAAATCGGCTTGGTGCTCTCGCAATAAACTGTCCAAAATTTCTGACAAATCGCCTTGCATGATGGCATCTAATTTATATAAAGTCAGATTAATGCGGTGATCGGTCATACGTCCTTGCGGGAAATTATAAGTGCGAATTCGTTCACTTCTGTCGCCACTGCCCACCAAATTACGTCTCATGTCGCTGCTTGCGTCCAGTTGTTTTTGTACTTTTTCTTGTACAATTTTGGCAACCAACATTTTCATGGCTTTGTCTTTGTTGGCGTGCTGAGAACGTTCTTGCTGACATTCCACCACCGTGCCTGTTGGTAGGTGCGTAATGCGCACGGCGCTGTCTGTTTTATTGACGTGCTGACCGCCCGCCCCACTTGCCCGATAAGTATCAATGCGCAAATCACTGGGGTTAATCTCTACCGTATCATCAATTTCCACTTCGGGCATGACCGCCACCGTACACGCCGATGTATGCACCCGCCCCTGACTTTCAGTCTCTGGCACACGCTGCACCCTATGAGCGCCACTTTCAAATTTTAGACGACCATAAACGCCCGTTCCCGAAATGCGACTGATGATCTCTTTGTAGCCACCATGCTCGCCTTCGTTGGCAGACAATACTTCCACCGTCCACCCTTGCGACTGAGCAAAGCGTTCGTACATACGAAATAAGTCCCCTGCAAAGATAGCGGCTTCATCGCCCCCCGTACCTGCCCGCACTTCCAAAAAGGCTGGCACTTTATCATTGGGATCTTTGGGCAACATCAGCACGTTAAGCACTTCGGTCAGCTCATCAATCACCGCCTTTGCAGCAGTAATCTCATCTTGGGCAAGCTCTTTCATGTCTGGGTCAGACAGCATTTCTTGGGCGACAGCAAGGTCTTCTTCGGCTTGTAAAAACCGCTGCCAAGTTTGGCTGATTTCCGATAAGTCGCTGTGTTCTACCGATAAAGCACGAAATTTTTTACTGTCATTGATGGTCTCAGGATCAGACAACAAGGCGGTAACTTCTTCAAAGCGATCCACCATTTGATCCAAACGTAAACGCAAAGAATCTTTCATGGAATGATATAAATATTAAAAATAGTCGGTTATTTTGCCATAATTTACTGATTTTTGCATGGCTTTTTTGTACGATTGGACAATTTTTGCCACATCATTTACAAAGGGTCATGAAAATTTTACAATGTTTTACTTTGTCCATCTTAATGCGTCATGACCGATAGTGTTGCCCCTTCTATTATAGTACAACTGTTTTCTCAATACCAAGATTATCCGCCGCTGTGGGTGGTGCTTGAGCTTGTGGCGGCGGCATTTGGCTTAATCAGCGTTTGGCTTGCTCGCTGTGGCAGTGTGTGGGTGTTTCCTGTTGGGCTGATTAGTACGGGGCTTTATGTTTATTTGTTGTGGCAATGGCAATTGTTTGGCGATATGCTGATTAATGCGTATTATAGCATAATGGCAATTTATGGATTTTTTAATTGGTGTCATCATAAAAATAACCACAGTGTACAAATATCCCATATCACACCCAAAGATTTTATCAAACTGTCTTTGATTGCGGTATTTACTTTTTTGTTTGTTGGGGTTATTTATTATTTAAAACCTGTATTTGACACATCGAATACCACAAGTCCAAGCCTGATGAATTTTGTTTGGACAGATTATGCAGATATGCTTACCACAGGATTATTTTTGGTTGCCATGATACTGATGACCCAAAGAAAAATAGAACATTGGCTTATTTGGATAATCGCTGACTTAATTAGCATTCCTTTGTATTTTTATAAAGGTTTGTTATTTACTGCTTTGCAATATTTTATGTTTACCCTTGTTGCTGTGATAGGCTTAAAAACATGGCAGCAAACACTTAAAAAACAAACAAAATCAACCATCTTATGACAAACAATCACGACTTACCAACAGCCAACCCCACCCAAATTAAAAAGATACTGATTTTGGGCGCTGAATGCACAGGCAAAAGCACATTCAGTCAAGATTTGGCAAAACATCATCACACGGCTTATGTCAGTGAATATATGCGTCATTATTTACAACAAAAACCCAAAGGCTATGTGTGTCAATATCAAGATTTATTACCCATTGCCAAAGGTCAAATAGACAGCGAAAACATTGCCTTACACACTGCCAATCACTATTTATTTTGTGATACGGGACTTTTTGAATTGATGGTATATGCCAATTGGTATTTTCAAAAATGCCCCAAAGCAATCATCACACACATCAAAAATCACCCTTATGACATGATATTTTTGACCGATGACACAGGCATAGATTGGGTTGCGGACGGACAAAGAGATATGCCACACGGACGCAAAACCATGAGAAATTTTTTTGTCCGTCATTTAAATGCATTTAATTTAGATCATGTGTCAATTTCTGGTAACAGACAGCAAAGAATGCAACAAGCCATTGACGCTCTTAGCACATTAGACAAACAAAGATACCGCTAATTTTTTTATTAAAAAAAAGCCCTTATTTTTTTAAGGGCTTTTATCAATGAATTTATCAGTGAACGAGTTATACTTTTTTGACAATCACCGAACCGATGGAATAACCTGCACCAAAGGCACAAATGACCCCAATATCGCCACTTGTTACGCCATCTTGGTGTTCATGAAATGCCACGATGGGACTGGCTGAACTGGTGTTGCCGTATTCGCTGATGGCGATTGGTGCAATGGCTTTATCGGCGTCTTTGCCAATCACTGTACGCAAAATCAAATCAATCATGTTGATGTTGGCTTGGTGTAACCATAAGCGTTTGACTTCGCTTGTGCTGATGTGATTGTCCGCCAAATGCGTGCTAATGATTTCTGAAACTTTGGGACAAACTTCACGAAAGACTTTGCGACCTTCTTGCAAAAATAGTTTGTCTGTTACGGGCTCATTGATGTCGCCATACATTTGCGCTTGTTCTGCCAAAAATTCACTTCTGTCCAAAAATCCATATTCGTTTTTGATGTTGGTAGAAAATTGAGTGAACAAATGACTGTCAATGATTTCATAACCTTTTGGCGTATCCAACTCTTCAATGATGGTTGCCGCCGCCACATCACCAAAAATAAAATGACTGTCTCGGTTACGCCAGTTGATGTGCGCTGAAATCACTTCCACATTGACCACCGCCACTTTTTTGCCAAGACCTGTCTTAATGCTACCAACGGCTTGAGAAATGCCAAACGTTGCCGCACTACACGCCACATTCATGTCATAAGCAAAGCCATGCGTCATGCCAATGCCGTGCTGAATTTCAATGGCGATGGCAGGATAGGCACGCTGAAAATTTGAACAAGCACAAATCACGCCGTCCAATTCGTCTGCCGTCAGACCTGCGTTGTCTAGGGCATTTTGTAAGGCTTTGACCCCCATTTCTGCCATCACCGACAGCCCTTCGCCCAATTTGCGAACAGGTATGATGGGTGCCATGATGTTGGGGTCTAAAATGCCTTTTTTGTCAAACACATGGCGGGCTTTAATCCCCGACGCTTTTTCAATAAATTCTACGGCAGAATGCTGTAAAGCGACTTTTTCGCCTTTATCAATGGCTTCTTTGTGCGTTTCGTTATAATTGTCCACATACGTATTAAAGGCAGTAACCAATTCTTGGTTGGTGATTTTGTCCTGTGGTACATACATACCTGTGGCGGTCAAACAAATGGTCATAAGTTTTCCTAAATTATGAATAAAAAATGAAGATTAGTGTATCACAAAAAGAAGTAACAATTTGTAAAAAATTCTTTTTGCTTTACCCACATCAACGAGTGGTCAGCGTTTGCCATAGCTTTTGTAGTCGTTTTGCCGAAACAGGCACACGGGTTTTCATGGGCTGAGCGAACAAATTAATGCGATACTCTTCCACGAGCCAACGATATTCAGCAAATTTGGGATCGTGCAAGCGATTGGCAAGGTTTTCCATCGGTTCATCAAGCAAATACACCGCATCTAAATCGCCTTCTAAATTATTGGGCAAGCGATCAAGGCGAATTTTTAAAGCCTGCAAATAACGGGGATATTCTTGCCAGCGAACAAATTCATCACGATAAATAAAATCCGCCAAACACAAATCGTCCAACTGGTCTTCTATGTCATCAATGCTTTCGGCAAAAATTTCACGATCAAGCATCAAAAGCTGCCCCCTGATGGTCTGCCATGTGGTATAAATTTCTTTTAGGGTTTTTAAAATGTCTTGTCCCACGCTCAAAAACTGCGCCACAACCGCATTGGCGGTCAGCTCAAATTCGGCTTGCGTTAGGGGCAATTTGGCTAATTTTTCTGCTTGTGTGGCATTTGTCAAAATCGCCTGTCGGTCATGTTCGCCCTTTTTGTCATGAATTTGACAACCAAAATCTATGCCGTGTTTTGCCAAAGTCGCCCCAAGCGTGGCATCAATCAGCAATGTTTTGAGTTTTTCCAAATCCCCAAGTGGCGCAAAAGCAAGTTTAAACGCCTTATCAATCTGACTTGATAACTGTTTTTGTTTTGCGCCAAGTCGCTGCTTGATGAGTGTCAGTACGCCCATTTTGTGCGTGGCAAGGGCTTTATCCAAATCGCTAAATTGTCCAAGCGCCACCTTGTCGCCTTTTTGGGTCAATGCCGAAAATTCTTGCATGACCACCCCTGAGCGGTGTTTATTTTTGACAAAGGCAAAATGCTTGGGAAATTCGGCATACAAATTTTCACCCACTTCAATGGCGGTTTC
>JBHAZZ010000159.1:0-3511 GCA_041781275.1 Moraxella sp. | reverse complement strand
TCCACCATCAATGGAATCAACGAATAATCATAAGACACAATAAATGGCACACCAAACGGCTTATCCGTCAAAGCCTTAAGTTTGCGAATTTCAGCACACATACGGTCTAACACTTCTTGATTAGAATGTGGATTGCTGGTTTGTCCAGCGTGTGGGGCTAAAAATCCCAATCCGCCAGCATTCGCCACGCTTGCCACCAAATGAGCATCGGTTAGCCATGACATCGGGGCTTGGACGATGGGATATTTGATATTTAAAATTTGGGTAATACGGTTGTTTTGCATGATGTTTCTCTGTGTTGAAAATAGAATAGATGTATTTTAGATTATTAAAATTAATAAAAGAATGGCGATTTTTTGGAAGTTGATTTTCAAATATGGAAATCAACTTTCAGGTAGGCTGAAAAACAAAAATGCCGTCTGAAACATTTTCAAACGGCATTTTAAAACTCACAACACCTTTAACCTAACCTTATCATAAATCCAATTAAACGCCACCGTATAAATCATAATGCCAACGGTCAAAACCATATCCGCTCCCACCGCTTGCCACAGGCTTAACTCAAACAAAATCATCATCACAGGCACGGTTGCCAGCATTAAGCCCAGTTTAAAACCAACAGCGTTTAGCACCCGCACGCCAAGCGAGCGAGTTTCTCGTGGGGCGGTAAAGACTTTGTCAAAACCGATGTTAAACAAGAAATTCCACACCATTGCAATGGACACCAAACCCACCACCGCTCCCACCGCCAACTTAGGATTTGCCGTAGAAAATTTTACCGCCAACATACTACCCACAATCACCGCCCCCAGCTCAAATAGGGCGGTATGAATCAGGCGTTCTTTCATTATCATTGTTTGACTCATCGCCAATCCCTAATTTTTAACCACCGTAAAAACTTGATTTGTTAAGCGATATTCACTCTGTTCATCGTGAGCCAGTTGCACAATGGTTGGCTTTCTTTTGCAGAGTTCTCGCATTTTGGCGGTGCTTACTTGGTGCAATTTGCCGTCCATACACACGCCGTCAATGTTGCCCGCCAGCATATCTTGTTCACAATAAGACGCATCACCGCCAATCAAAATGTAGTGGTCGCCCATATCCACAATTACCGCCTGATGTCCAAGCGTATGCCCTGCGGTTGGCACAAGGCGGATTTTGCCGTCTTTGGTCAATTTGTGGCTTTGTTCAAAACTTTCAAACGCCCCGTCATTAAAGGCAATCGTATCAGGGGCGAACCAATCAGGATAATGCTTGGTCAAATAGCCATTAAACACGGCATTTGGGGCTTCAATCGCTTGTTTTTCAATCTCGGTCAAAACAAATCGGCTGTTGGGAAAATTGGGCAATCCGACTGCGTGGTCGCCGTGCATATGGGTCATTACCACCGTGTCAATTTTTAAGGGGTCAAAACCTTTGGCTTTTAGCACTTCGCCCACTTCTTCGCTAGGCTTAACGCCACGGCGTTCGCAAAACTGCATAAATGGGTGCCACCACGGCTGATAGCCCTTGTCATTGGCACGGCTACTCTCGCCCGTATCCACCAAAATCAACCCTTCTGGGTGTTCAATCAGCCAGCACCCAATCGGCAATTTTGGCGACCATTTACTGTCGGTCAGCACATCAAGCACACGCAAAGGGCGAGCAAAAAAGCGTGCCAGTTGATGATGAATTTTAATTTGTACCCAACCTGTCGTTAGGCAATGCACTTTAATCATTTTTAAAACCTTAATCGTCAAATAATGTGGGTATTTTATAAATTTTAAGTTCCCCACACAAACGCCAAAATCCTTGTATTTAACAAGATAAGCCTATAAAATATGAAAAATGTAGGCATAATTTGAAAAAAGTTGGAGTAGCAAAATGACCGATTTACGCACCATTAAAACCCACAATGCGATTGCCAATGCCTTGATTGAGTTATTGGACGAAAAACCCTTTGAAAAAATCCAAGCCCAAGAAATCATTGAAAAAGCCTTGATTAACCGCACGACTTTTTATCGTTATTATTCGGGCAAAAGCGATTTGGCGGGCAAATTGATTAAAGAAGTGAAAGCCGAATATCAAAGCATTTTAAAACAACGCTTTGAAAGCGATAATTTGGTGCGATTTATGCAAATCATTGGCAATCGTTTATTGGAAAAAAGACGGCTGATTTTGGCACTTTGGAAAATCAAAACGCCCCGTCATCATTTGTATGACGATATGCACGCCTTATTAAAAAACGCCTTTATCGCCCACGCCAAACAGATAAAATCAGACGATAAAAATTGGAATTACCAAGCCCATATTTTTGCCACCATTGCCCTAGAAAGTCATCGCTATTATTTTGAACAAGGGGAAATTTTAAAAATCCCGCAGGTGTTTGATGAATGGGGAGAGATGATTGAAATTTTGAAGGGGTAGTTTTTTTCAGCCAGCCTGAAATATTTTGCAAAATTCTCAAACAAAAACACCGCTTGAAGTTCTCCAAGCAGTGCTTAAAATCCCTTACTTCACTTCAAAATATGCCATTTTATCTTTATAAAATGAGCCTAAATAATAGGTATTTCCCACAGGCAATACAGTAGAAACACCGCTAAACTGTTCTGTATATTGACCTTTTGCGATTGGATTGACTGCCAAATTATCGGGGTTAATGCTTGTGATGTGATAATCTTTTAGGCAATCATAAGTCATTGTTTGACCGCAATTTTGAAGTCTTGAACCTGCGGTAATCAATTTGTTACCTGCCCAATGCAAATTGTCAAATACGCCATAATCAAGCCTAGCGGTTGCCACCACTTTGGCAGGGTTGGTATTGGTCAGTTTGCTTAAACCTTGCATATGAGCCACATAGATAAATTTGCCGTCTTTTGATAATTCAATACCGTTGTTACCGTTAAACTCCGAGCCTTGCAATTTTACAAATTGGCGTGTGGCGGGTGTCCAGCGATACACCGCCCCTGTTACTTTGCCTGCAAACATATCATCAAGCGAATGTTCTGGGTGCATCATCACCGTAACATAAATTGAGCCGTCAGCCCCTGACACCACCGCATTTCCTGCATAATTATTAGGCATACGCACATTACCCAGCCAAGTCAAAGTTGGCGTGGAGTGATTAGTATTAACTTCAAAAATTTCAATGGTTTCTTGGGTAATGTTCTTATCAAAGCCATTGTGATTGACGGCATATAAATGATATTTACCCTGCCCAACTTCACGAATGCTAATGCCATGAATTTGCATTTCATCAGCGTGTGGTTGCGGTGTGCTATCAGGGTATAAGTGAGAAGGTTGGCTGGCTTTTGGAGCAATCAGCCTTTGAGCTGTTTTGCTTTGGCTGTCAATTAAATGCAAGCCACTTTTGGGAGCCATCCCACTGGCAATCATCCACTTTGTATTTGGAATTTGCACCAAATCTTCAGGGCTTTGAATGCCTGTAATATAGTTTAATTGCGACACTTCTTTGGCGGTGTCAAGACTGGCGGTTTGCACATTTTGAGATTTAGATGAAATCGTGTGATTG
>JBHAZZ010000158.1:0-2754 GCA_041781275.1 Moraxella sp. | reverse complement strand
TGAAGGCGGTCGTACTGTAGGTGCTGGTGTTGTTGCTAACGTTAAAGACTAGTATCTAAACCTAGTATCTAAACACTGTATGATGGTTTAACATCATCTACAAAACCCCCATTGGTGAAGGCTGGTGGGGGTTTTGGTTTGTGGTTTTTCAAATCGTAACAAATTTTAACAAGGAATTTGTTATAATACCAAACAGTCATCAAAAAGGATAATGCAGTAATGTCCGATTGATGAACGACCAATGAATTTTGCCAATTGCTACAGTGTGATGTGGCAGTTTTGGTGGGTGTTTTATTTTTTTAAGGAAAGGCTATGTGTGGTATTGTTGGTGCAATTAGCGCAAATACAAATGTGGTGGACTTTTTGGCGGACGGACTACAGCGTCTGGAATATCGGGGCTATGACTCAGCAGGGGTGGCGGTGCACACAGGTGATGAAATTGTGCGTGTTCGCCGAGTTGGTCGGGTGGCACTAATGGCACAAGCCGCCAAAGAAGTACAACTGTCAGGACATCTTGGTATTGGGCATACCCGCTGGGCGACACATGGCGGCGTTACGGAGCCTAATGCTCACCCACACATTTCAAATGGCTTGATTGCGGTGGTGCATAATGGCATTATTGAAAATTTTGAAAGTGAACGTCAACGTCTTGAAGCGTTGGGTTATGTTTTTGAGTCGCAAACAGACACCGAAGTCATCGCCCACAGCGTGCATCATGAATATACCCACAATGGCAAAGATTTGTATCAAGCGGTGCAATCTGCTTGCGCTCGTTTTCATGGGGCGTATGCCATTGGTGTGATTTGTTTGGATAATGATCAACAAATGGTGGTGGCACGCATGGGCTGCCCCCTGCTGGTGGCATTTGCCGAAAACCAAACGCTGATTGCGTCTGATGTGTCGGCGGTGATTGCGTTTACACGTCATGTCAGCTATTTAGAAGATGGCGATGTGGCGTTATTGACCGCTCAAGGCATTGAACGTTTACAAGACAAAACAGGTGCATTGGCAACTCGTGATGTCAAGGTTTCTGAGCTATCTTTGGCATCTTTGGAACTGGGTTCTTACAGTCATTTTATGCAAAAAGAAATCTACGAACAGCCCAAAGCCGTCATTGATACCGCTGAAATTTTCTTGGAAGGGGGATTTGAAGCGGACAACTTTGGTGAAGCTGCCAAAGACATTTTTACAAAAATCAACAGCATTAAAATTTTGGCGTGTGGTACGTCTTATTATGCGGCATTGACAGGTAAATATTGGCTAGAAAGTATCGCCAAAATCCGCTGTGATGTAGAAATTGCCAGCGAATATCGGTATCGTGATGTCATCGCTGATGAAAATGAGCTTATCATTACCATCAGTCAATCTGGCGAAACTTTGGACACCATGGAAGCCTTGAAATACGCTCAAGCCCAAGGTCATGCTTACAGTTTGTCCATTTGTAATGTCATGGAATCGGCGCTGCCCCGTAACAGCACACTGACCATTTACACCCGTGCAGGGGCAGAAATTGGCGTGGCAAGCACCAAGGCATTTACCACGCAATTGGTGATTTTGTTTGGATTGGCGGTAACGCTTGGCAAGTTGCGTGGTCATGTTTCTTCCGAAAAAGAAGCACAATATACCGAAGATTTGCGCCAATTACCTGGTAGTATTCAGCACGCTTTAAATCTTGAGCCACAATTAACACTTTGGGCGCAGCGCTTTGCCAGTAAGCCTTCGGCGCTATTTTTGGGGCGTGGCATTCATTATCCCATTGCCTTGGAAGGGGCGTTAAAACTCAAAGAGCTGACTTATATTCATGCCGAAGCTTATCCTGCAGGTGAATTAAAGCACGGTCCGCTTGCTTTGGTGGACGAAAATATGCCCGTGGTGGTCATTGCTCCCAATGATAATTTGCTAGACAAAGTCAAAGCCAATATGCAAGAAGTAGGCGCACGTGGTGGCGAGCTGTTTGTGCTGTCGGATTTGGACAGTGAGTTTGCCGAAACCAAAGGCGTGCATATCATTCGCACCCCACGACATATTGGGGTACTGTCGCCGATTGTACATACCATTGCGGTACAATTGCTGTCTTATCATGTGGCGTTGGTGCGTGGCACAGACGTGGATAAGCCCAGAAATTTGGCAAAATCGGTTACGGTAGAGTGATTGGATAAAATGCCCCCAGCTTTGATGGTTGGGGGTATTTTTTTAATGATGGGGTTTTTGAAAGTTTAAACAGTCATCAATCAACCAATACTGACATTGCAGCCATCAATCACCCCACCACCAAGACAGACATCACCGTCATAAAAGACCACTGATTGCCCTAAGGTAACAGCACGCTGCGGCTCATCAAACACCACTTTGACTTTATCACCATCATGATAAAGGGTGCAAGTTTGGTCAGGTTGGCGATAGCGAGTTTTGGCGGTGAGTTTCGCTCCGTCGGCAGGCGGTGCAACTACCCAATCCAGCTTATAAGCGGTGAGTTCGGTGGACATCAAATAAGGGTGGTCATGCCCTTGACCGACGATTAGGCGGTTGTTTTCAAGGTCTTTATGTAGGACAAACCACGGTTCTTCAGGACGACCCGACACGCCACCGATACCAATCCCGCCACGCTGACCAATGGTGTAATACATCAAACCATCATGCTTGCCAATACACACGCCATCATCGGTGGCGTGTCGGGTCGTCCTGAAGAACCGTGGTTTGTCCTACATAAAGACCTTGAAAACAACCGCCTAATCGTCGGTCAAGGGCATGACC
>JBHAZZ010000157.1:0-3022 GCA_041781275.1 Moraxella sp. | reverse complement strand
TTCTTTGTTGTATCAATTTTATATTTGTAAAAATACGGGCATTTTGGTTTACAAATTTTTACTTATTTTACAACAAGATAACTATATTTTTAACATGACCTAAACACGAATGACAAATAGTGTGATATTATGACACGTTGAGACAAATGACAATGATTTGACTTGTCTGCATTAGCACTGATGATAATTTGTGGTTCTTGCGGTATTTGTTACTTTGAGCGTTTGTTTTATTTTTTGTCTTACTGCAAGTAATACACAAGGAGAAGTCATGCTTGCGACTTTAGGATTATTGATTGTTTTTGGGTTCATGGTACTTATCATGACCAAAAAAGCGTCGCCATTTATTGCGTTGGTCTTGGTACCATTATTGGTGGCGATTGTTGCTGGGGCGATGAATATCGGCGGCATTGAAGTGAGTAAGATCGCCAAATACGCCATCGCAGGTATCGTCAGCAACGAAGAACTTGGCATTAAAGGCGTGGCTGGCACTGCCGTCATGCTACTATTTGCCATTTTGTATTTTGGCTTAATGCTTAGTGCGGGGCTATTTTCGCCACTGAGTAACTGGATTATCCGCCGTGTCAAAGGCGACCCGATGAAAGTGCTGATTGGTACGGCGATTTTGGCGCTGTTTGTGTCGGTGGACGGCGACGGCTCAACCACAACACTGGTGGTGTGTTCGGCGATGATTCCGATTTATAAGCGCCTAAACATGAAAATGATGGACTTAGCGGTACTGATTATCCTTGCCAACTCCATCATGAACCTACTGCCTTGGGGCGGCCCAACGGCTCGTATCATTACCGCTTTGCACGTTGATGAAGGGGCGCTACTGCGTGCCATCTTGCCAGGTATGGTGCTGGCGTCCATTTGGGTGGTGGTGGTTGCCTTTATTCGTGGGGTGTCTGAACGCAAACGTTTGGGTATTGTCAATCTAAGCGACAGCGACATTGAACAAATGCTCACCAAACAAGACGAAGAAGAAAAAGCCCTAGCCCGCCCACACCTGCTTTGGGTGAACTTTTTCTTAACCGCAATTTTGATGGTGATTTTGATTTTTGGTGGCACTTGGGTGATTCCAAAAGTCAGCTCGGCACTGATTTTCCTTGTGGGGATTGCCATCGCCTTTGTCATCAACTATCCCAAACCTTCCGACCAACGTCTGATTGTAGAAAAATACGGCTCATCGGCGGTGCAAGTCATCTTTATGGTGCTGGCAGCGGGTGTCTTTATGGGCATTTTGGGCGGTACAGGCATGAGTAATGCCATGGGCGAAGCGCTTGCCACTTGGATTCCTGAACGTTTTGGGGCGCATTGGCCGCTGATTGTGGCGCTGGTGTCTGTACCAGGGACGTTTGTACTAAGTAACGATGCTTTTTATTTGGGCGTGTTGCCTGTCCTAAATCAAGTGGGTATTGCTTATGGTTTTACACCGATGGACATCGCCATCGCTTCTACCGCAGGGCAAGCATTCCACTTATTAAGTCCGTTGGTTGGGTTTATTTATCTCTTACTACAACTGACTGGCGTGGACATGGGCAAATGGCAAATTGAATCTGCCAAATGGGGCATTGGGATTTTTGTGCTGTTTTTGCTTGGTATGTTTACGGTGGGTGGCGTGCCGTTTTAGATCATACGCCAAACTACAAAAATCAGCATTATTACAATGCTGATTTTTTATTGGTGTATGGTGGCATAATGTTGGCTTATTAGATAATTATAACAAATTTTTTAGGATAAATACAGGGATTTTGTCTGTATCTTGCATATTTAAAATATGTGCAAAGTTTGACAAAATATGGCAAAATAAAGATAGAAATAAAGGCGTTAAATTTGCAAAGATTGATGGTTGATTTACCCACCCAAGCAAATTTGATGACTGGTTTTGTCCGACCGTTTGTGTCTAAGGAGAGTTTATGTCTTTGAAATTTGTGTCTTGTTTTGTGCCTGCGCTGGCTTTGATGTGTACACTGGGGGTAAGCCAAACTGCCTTTGCCAATAATCAAGTCAAATTTGCTCTTGCCAAAAAAGCGGTGCTTGCAGGCGATGTTGAATCCTTTGCCACGGCTGATTTTAAAAAGCTTCTAAAAAAAGCACATCAGATTGATGACAAAAAGCGAGCCGATGACGATATGGGCTGTGATTTTAGCGAAGCTTATTATTTGGGACATGGTAATGGCGATGAACTGACGGCTCGTAATATCAAAAATTGGAAAGCCGTAGCCACCCCATCGGGTGTCAAAGTTACTTTTAATACAGATGGCGATTCACATTTGATAGAGTTTGACATGGTGTGTCAAGGCAGTCGCTGCGCCATCAATGACGTGCGTCATGGCTATAGCGCCACCAAAGCGCTGCCAAAACGTGCCGAAGACTCACTCAGACAAGAAGCGCAAACCATGGTCAATACCAATTCATGCGCTTGGGAATGATAAAAAACGCCCCAAAGATGGTTTCCTTGGGGTGTTTTATTGTCTAAATTAAGCCAAAGCTTCAATGCCAGATTAATTTTGGCGATAGTTGGGCGCTTCTTTGGTGATTTGCACGTCGTGAACGTGGGATTCTTTCATGCCTGCGCTGGTTACTTTGACAAATTGGGTTTTGCTGCGCATGTCTTCAATGGTGGCACAGCCTGTATAGCCCATGCTAGAGCGTAACCCGCCCACCAATTGTCCGATGATGCCATTGACCGAACCTTTGTAGGGCACACGTCCTTCAATGCCTTCTGGGACTAATTTTTCTACACCTTCTTTGGCGTCTTGGAAATAGCGATCCGATGAACCGTTTTGACCGCTCATTGCCCCAAGGCTGCCCATGCCACGATAGGCTTTGTAGTAACGCCCTTGATAAAGTTCCATGTCGCCGGGGGCTTCTTCGGTGCCTGCAAGCAAACTGCCAACCATGATACAGCTTGCCCCTGCTGCCAAGGCTTTGGCGATGTCGCCACTAAAGCGAATGCCACCATCAGCAATCAAAGGAATGCGATCTTTTAGGGCGCTAGCGACGTTGTCAATGGCGCTGA
>JBHAZZ010000156.1:0-9094 GCA_041781275.1 Moraxella sp. | reverse complement strand
GTCTTGAAAACCGGCGTGGGTTTGTAGCCCATCGAGAGTTCGAATCTCTCAGCTTCCGCCATTTTTTTCATCTTTGGGTGTACCATTGTTTGAAGTAACTCCTTAGTTTGTTGTTTTTTGGAAGCTTGGCAGAGCGGTTGAATGCACCGGTCTTGAAAACCGGCGTGGGTTTGTAGCCCATCGAGAGTTCGAATCTCTCAGCTTCCGCCATATCAAACCCACTTTTTTAAGTGGGTTTTGTTTTTTGTCAAACAGTTGACCAACAAACATTGCTTTTTTTGCCTTGACAAACACCGCCCAAGCCTTAAAATAGAGAGTTAATTTTCTCAAGCCAAAATCACCATGACCACCACCCTTACCCTAATTCAGCCCGACGACTGGCACATTCATCTAAGAGATTTGGACGCTTTAAACACCACCGTTTTTCATGCCATGATGAGCTTTAATCGGGTCATCTGTATGCCAAACCTTGTGCCACCCGTCAAAACCACCAGTCAGGCGCTTGCCTACCGTGAACGCATTTTGCAAGCGGCACAAAACAGCGACGCCCCCAAAGCTCGCAAAGACGCTTTTGAACCCCGCATGGTGCTTTATTTGACCGACCACACCACCGCAGACGACATCAAAGAAGCTGCCAGCTTTGGCGTGGTTTCGGCAGTCAAACTTTATCCTGCTGGCGCAACCACCAATTCAGCCGACGGCGTAACCGACATATTAGGCAGGGGCGTGGTTTTTGCCGCCATGGAAGAATACGGACTTCCGCTATTGGTGCATGGCGAAGTTACTTCTGACAGCATAGACATTTTTGATCGTGAAAAACGCTTTTTGGACGATGTCTTAAGCCAAATCATCAAAAATTTCCCCAATTTAAAAATCGTCATGGAGCACATCACCACCGCCGACGCTGCTGACTTTTGTTTGGATCAGGGGGAAAATGTTGCCGCCACCATCACGCCACAGCATTTGTTATTTAATCGTAATCACTTACTGGTTGGTGGTGTCAAACCCCACTTTTATTGTCTGCCAATCTTAAAACGTGCCGACCACCAAAAGCGACTTTTACAAGTTGCCACATCAGGCAATCCCAAATTTTTCTTGGGTACCGACTCTGCCCCCCATGCCACACATACCAAAGAAGCTGCTTGTGGCTGTGCAGGGTGCTATTCAGCCGTACACGCCCTACCCCTTTATGCAACCGCCTTTGAAAGCATGAACGCCCTTGATAAACTGGAAAATTTTGCCAGTGTCTTTGGGGCGAAGTTTTATGGCTTACCTGTCAATACTGGTACTATCACACTAATCAAACAAGAGCAAACCATACCCGACAGCTATCCTTATTTGGGCGACAAAACTCTAACTCCGCTACTTGCAGGACAGACTTTGGCGTGGCAAGTACAATGAGTGATCTTAGCACAACTGCCCAACCCATCAGCAGCAAAAGCCCTTTAGCCCAAAGATTTCGGGGCTTTATGCCTGTGGTCGTGGACGTAGAAACCGCAGGGTTTAACGCCAAAACGGACGCACTTTTGGAGATCGCTTGCGTGCCCGTACTGATGGACGATAGCGGCAAACTCTATCAAGGCGAAGCCCTAAACGCTCACATAGAGCCCTTTGCCGGCGCAAATTTGGAACGCTCCGCCCTTGAGTTTACAGGCATTAATCCTGACAGCCCCTTTCGCAAAGCCATTGCCGAAGACGAAAAAGTCGCCATCAGACGCATTTTTAAAGCCCTAAAAGCCCTAAAAAACCAACATGGCTGCAGTCAATGTATTTTGGTTGGTCATAACGCCCATTTTGATTTAGGCTTTTTAAATGCCCTGATAGAACGCACCAACAGCAAAAATCATTCGCCTTTTCATGCCTTTAGCGTGCTTGATACCGCAAGTTTATCCGCCCTTGCTTTGGGGCATACGGTACTGGCTCGGGCGTGTATGCTGGCAGGGATTGGCTTTGACAACGACCACGCCCACAGCGCCTTGTACGACACCCAAAAAACCGCTGAGCTGTTTTGCCACATTTTTAACCAAATTCCCATGCTTAGCCCCAATCCCTAACGGAGAATTTTATGCCTTCATTTGATATTGTGTCTGAACTGAACGTTCAAGAAGTCAAAAACGCCATCGGCAATACCGACAAAGAAATCGCCACCCGTTTTGATTTTAAAGGCAGCGACATCACGGTTGAACTGAACGAAAAAGCCAAAACCGTTACCATCACCGCTGACAACGATTTACAAGTGGACAACGTGTTTGCAATTTTTGAAAAACAGCTCATCAAACGGGGCGTGGATTTACAATCGCTTGACCCACAAAACAAAAATGCGTCAGGCAAAAGCGTCAAACAAGTCATCAACCTAAAAGACGGACTAGACAGCGACAGTGCCAAAAAAATCAGCAAAGCACTCAAAGAATCCGATCTGAAAGTCGCTGCCAGTATCCAAGGCGACAAAGTGCGAGTCAGCGACAAGAAAAAAGACAACTTACAACAAGCGATGGCTTTTTTAAAAGAAAAATCGTTTGGCGTACCCCTACAATTTAACAATTTTAAAGACTGATTATGCCAAGATTTTAAAAAGTTTAAAAAAAACACTTGACGGTCATAAAAAGTCTGTTATAATGTGCGCACTTTCAAGAAAAACGGTGAAAGCGTTGAAAGTTAGGTAAAGCGACCAAGGTCAGTTTTACACACTGCGTCCCATTCGTCTAGAGGCCTAGGACATCGCCCTTTCACGGCGGTAACAGGGGTTCGAATCCCCTATGGGATGCCACCATTCTACAATCCCCAAGCTGTTTGGCTTGGGGATTTGTTTTTTGACATCTACCACAAAATATACTTCACACACATCTTCTTACATAATTTAAAGTTTGATTTTTTTAGCATTTATCATTAAAATTCAATATCTTTTTTCATTGAACACTTAACAGCCAATTTATCATGAACAATTTTCGCCCAAAACACGTTTTATATTTGAGCATTCTTGCCTTCACCACAGGCGCATTAATCGCTTGCAGCTCTGCCCCACGCAGCGACAACCCCAACATTCAAATCCTGCACACACCACCCGTACAGCAACCCAAAAAACCCATAGAAACCCCCAAACCTACGCCCACACCTGCCCCCATCGTACAAACTGCCCCCAAACAGCCACCCGTTGCCCCGCCACAAGAAATGCGCCACTATGGCAGCTTTAACGAATGGAAAAACGACTTTATCAATCGCACCATCGCCCAAGGCTATAGCAGCAGTAGCGTTTATGAACTGATGGGCAATGCCAGTTTAAACCAACAAGTCATCTCTTTGGACGGACGACAAGCCGAATTTGCCAAAATGCCTTGGGAATATGTAGAGTCTGCCGCTTCAAGCAATCGTATCAGTAAGGGCAAAGGACAAGTGAGCGAATATCCAAGTTTGCTGTCTCGCCTAGAAAGTCAGTACGGCGTACCCAAAGAGATTGTTGTTGCCATTTGGGGGGTGGAGTCGTCTTATGGCGCAGGCACGGGCAACATGGATTTGGTGAATGCCTTATCCAGTTTGGCGTATGATGGTCGTCGCCGTGGTTTTGCCGAAGGCGAATTGATTGCCATGCTAAAAATGATTGAACGTGGTGATGTCAGTCGCAGTCAGCTCAAAGGCTCATGGGCAGGCGGCATGGGGCATACGCAGTTTATCCCATCAACATGGCTAGCACAAGGCGTGGACGGCAATAATGACGGCACCAAAAACCCTTGGACTTTGTCGGACGCTTTGGCAAGTACCGCCAATTACCTAAGTAACAGTGGCTGGGTGCGTGATGTTGATGCGTATTATGAAGTGCGTTTGCCAAGCAACTTTGATTACACACTCATCGGACAAAAACGCTCTTTGAGTGCGTGGCAAAACGCAGGACTACAGTCCAGTACTGGCAGCTTTTTAAGTGGAGACACCCTTGCCGAACTTTGGCTACCAGCAGGCATTAATGGCCCCGCCCTACTTTTGACGCCTAATTTTGACGTGATTAAAGTTTATAACAACTCATCAAATTACGCCCTAGGTGTGGCAATTTTGGCCAAGCGCATCAGCGGCAGAAGCGGCATTAGCGCCAGTTGGCCCCGCCACGAAAGCCCTTTATCCACCAGTCAAGTCAAACGCCTACAGCAAAGCCTAAACAATCAAGGCTATGACGCAGGGACGGCTGACGGGGTGGCAGGGGCTAAAACTCGCCAAGCTTTTGCTCGTTGGCAAGCAAACAACGGCAAAATACCCGATGGTTTTATCAGCCAAAACAGCGCCAGTGATTTGGTTTGGTAAATTTACTTAGATAAATTTAAAAAAAAACAGGTTGGCACATGAGCACCAACCTGTTTTATTTTGTTTAAGTTTTAGCCATTAATTGACCAACAATTTGCCAAAGCTAAACTGGTCATTTTTGCCCACATCTACCGAAATGGTGTCATGGGGCAAAAAGTCGCCACTTAACAATTTGACAGACAACGGGTTTTCAATTTCTTGCTGAATGGTGCGTTTTAACGGTCTTGCCCCAAACACAGGATCGTACACTTGTGCCAGTTTTTCCATGGCGGCATCACTAAAGACGATTTGCATTTCTTTGTCCGCCAAGCGTTTGGCAAGGCGAGCAAGTTGAATCTTGGCAATGCCTGCCATTTGCGACTGACCCAAGGGGTGAAACACCACGATTTCATCAATACGGTTGATAAATTCAGGTCTAAAATGTGCATTCACCGATTCCATCACCGCCTGTTTGATGTCATCATAGGCTTGACCTGCCATGTCAAAAATCTTATGACTGCCTAGGTTTGATGTCATGATGATCACCGTGTTTTTAAAATCCACCACTCGCCCATGACTGTCGGTCAATCGTCCGTCATCAAGCACTTGTAGCAAGATATTAAACACATCGGGGTGCGCTTTTTCCACTTCGTCAAACAACACCACGCTATAAGGTTTGCGTCTGACCGCTTCGGTCAATACCCCGCCTTCTTCATAACCCACATAACCAGGGGGTGCTCCAACCAAACGGCTGACGCTGTGCTTTTCCATAAATTCGCTCATGTCAATACGCACCATGGCGTCATCGCTGTCAAACAAAAAGTTTGCCAACGCTTTGGTCAGTTCGGTTTTACCCACGCCTGTTGGCCCAAGAAACAAAAATGAACCACTGGGACGATTGGGATCAGAAAGCCCTGCACGACTGCGACGCACCGCATTGGCGACCGACAGCACCGCTTCGTCTTGTCCGACCACACGTTCATGCAATCTGTCTTCCATAGACAGCAGTTTGTCTTTTTCGCCTTGGAGCATTTTGGCGACAGGAATGCCCGTGGCAAGCGACACCACTTCGGCGATTTCGTTATCGGTAACTTTATTACGCAGCAGTTTGGGCGCTGTTTCGTCGTCGCCTTTGTCTTCGGCAAGCTGTTTTTGCAGTTCAGGAATGACCCCGTATTGCAGACGACTGGCTTCTGCAAAATCACTTTCTCTTTGGGCTTTGTCAAGGGCGATACGGGCTTTATCCAACTCTACTTGGGCTTTTTTGGTACTTTCTACCAAGACCTTTTCGGATTTATAAAGTTCTTCAAGATCGCTATACTCTTTTTGTACGTCATCAATTTGCTTTTGCAAACTTGCCGCTTGTGCTTTTGAGCCTGCATCATCGTCTTTTTTGACCGCTTCAAGCTGCATTTTTAGGGCAATGATGCGTCTGTCCAATTTGTCCAGACTTTCAGGTTTGCTGTCAAGCTCCATTTTAATGCGACTGGCCGCTTCATCAATCAAATCAATGGCTTTGTCAGGCAGCTGACGATCGGTGATGTAGCGATGGCTCATTTTAGCGGCGGCAATGATGGCACTGTCTAGAATTTTTACCCCATGATGGACTTCATAACGCTCTTTTAAACCCCGCAAAATGGCGATGGTGTCTTCCACACTAGGCTCATCAACCAGCACCTTTTGAAAACGACGTTCAAGGGCAGGATCTTTTTCAATGTACTGGCGGTATTCGTCCAATGTGGTCGCCCCCACACAGCGAAGCTCGCCACGAGCTAGGGCAGGTTTTAGCATATTGCCTGCGTCCATCGCCCCACTGGTTTTGCCCGCTCCGACCATGGTGTGCAGCTCATCAATGAACAAAATGACGCTACCGTCTTGTTTGGCAAGTTCATTGAGTACGCCTTTGAGACGCTCTTCAAATTCGCCATGATATTTTGCCCCTGCAATCAGCGAACCCATGTCCAATGACAAAACTTGCTTGTTTTTTAGGCTTTCTGGCACTTCGCCATTGATGATACGCTGCGCCAGCCCTTCTACGATGGCGGTTTTACCCACCCCCGGTTCACCAATCAGGACAGGATTATTTTTGGTACGTCTAGACAGCACCTGTACGGTACGGCGAATTTCATCGTCTCGCCCGATCACGGGGTCTAATTTGCCTTCTTTGGCTCTGTCGGTTAAATTGACGGTATATTTATCTAATGCCCCACGGACATCTTCAGCATTTTGACTGTTCACGGTAGAATCCCCCCTAATTTTTTGAATGATGGCAGTTAATTTGTTACTGTCTAGCCCTGCTTTGGCAAGGACGGTCTTACTGTCGGTTTGCTTGGACAGCGCCAAAAGCAGCCACTCACTGGCGACAAATTCATCGTGTGCCTTTTGAGCAAAACTTTCGGTCAAGTTAATGAGCTGCACGGCGTCCGAAGCAAAACTGATTTGCCCTGTGGGTGTGGGCGTAACCGCTTGTCTGTCCAAAAACTCTTTGGCAAGTGTCAAAAGCTGTGCCTTGTCAGCGCCCGCCTGCTCAAAAATGGCAAGATTTGCTTGGTCGCCACACGCCACTGACAATAAATGTGCCGAGCCAATACTGGTATTATCACGCCCCAAAGCAAGGCTTTGTGCTTGTCTGATGAGTGTTTGCAATTTGTGGGTATATTGTTCAAAATTCATACTAATTCTCAAAAGTTAAAGTTATTGTTGTCAGTTATATGTTAGGCGTTTTGCTATTTTTCAATTCTCCAAGCACAGCTTTGCCTAAAATTCTTTATAGTTTATTGATTCTTATATAAATTTTTAATTTTTTGGCTGACACTTGTAATTTGGTCAAGCCGCTCTTATATAACTAAAATTCAGCAGCATGATTTAAAAATTTTTACCGCACTTACCCACCACATCTGCCCTAAAAATTGGGATAACTGTAACCTTTCAACACAAAACCTTTTTTGCAGTGTCTTTTTGCAGTTAAGTGGGTTTATTAATGTGATTTGTCATGACCACACGCCAACAGCAGCAAAAAAACCAACTCAACAAACAACCAGACAGCAGCGACAAGCCCTTTATGTTTGTCAGCCCCTACCAGCCCAGTGGCGACCAACCAAACGCCATCAAAGCCTTGGTAGATGGCATTAATGCAGGCAAAAAAGATCAACTGCTGCTTGGCGTAACAGGCTCTGGCAAAACTTACACCATGGCGCAAGTCATCGCCCAAACAGGTCGCCCTGCCATCATCATGGCGCACAACAAAACACTCGCCGCCCAACTGTACGGAGAGTTTAAAGAATTTTTCCCCCATAATGCGGTGGAATACTTTGTCAGTTATTATGATTATTATCAGCCCGAAGCGTATGTGGTCGCTTCTGACACCTTTATAGAAAAAGACAGCGCCATCAACGATCACATCGATCAAATGCGCCTGTCCGCCACTCGGGCACTGCTAGAAAGGCGTGATACCATCATCGTGGCAAGCGTTTCTGCCATTTATGGTTTGGGCGACCCCGAAAGCTACCTAAAAATGCTGCTACACGTGGTTACAGGCGACAGCGTCAGCCGAGACGCACTCATCAAACGTCTGGTAGAAATGCAATACGAAAGAAATGAACTGGATTTTGGGCGGGGTACTTATCGTGTTTATGGCGAAACTTTGGACATTTATCCTGCCGAAAGCGAAAGTTTGGCGGTGCGTATTGCTTTGTTTGATGATGAAGTAGAAAAAATTTCATGGTTTGATCCCCTAACAGGCAAAGCCGTCAAATCCATACCCCGCATCACCATTTATCCCAAATCACATTATGTTACCCCAAAAGACAAACTCCAAAGCGCCTGCCAAAACATCAAAGACGAACTTGATGAACGTTTGCGGTATTTTGCCGCCCATCAAAAATTGGTGGAACATCAACGCCTAAAAGATCGCACCCAATACGATCTTGAAATGCTGACCCAAATTGGTTATTGCAGCGGCATTGAAAACTACTCAAGACATCTGTCAGGACGCAAAGCAGGCGTAGCACCGCCGACCCTATTTGATTACCTACCCAAAGATGCGTTGGTGTTTTTGGACGAAAGCCACGTTACCGTCCCACAAATTGGTGCAATGTACAAAGGCGACAGAAGCCGCAAAGAAACTTTGGTTAATTATGGATTTCGCTTGCCGTCCGCTCTTGATAACCGCCCCATGACCTTTGAAGAGTGGGAAGCCATCGTTCCTACACGCATTTTTGTTTCTGCCACGCCTGCCGATTATGAACTGACCCACAGCCAACAAGTGGTAGAACAGGTGGTGCGCCCCACAGGACTGGTCGATCCTGTGCTTGAAATTCGCCCTGTACTGACACAAGTGGACGACGTGCTTAGCGAAATCAATGCTCGTAAAGCCCTAGACGAACGAGTGCTGATTACCACCTTGACCAAGCGCATGGCAGAAGACCTAAGCAGCTACCTAAAAGAATATCACATCAAAGTGGCGTATCTGCACTCCGACATTGATACTGTAGAACGCATGAAAATTATCCACGAACTTAGAACGGGCGTGCATGATGTTTTGGTGGGCATTAACTTACTTCGTGAAGGGCTAGATATGCCCGAAGTCAGCCTTGTGGCGATTTTTGATGCGGACAAAGAAGGCTTTTTGCGTTCGGAGCGTTCGCTCATTCAGACCATTGGGCGTGCCGCTCGCCATGTCAATGGTAAGGCTATCCTTTATGCCGACAGTATCACGCCAAGTATGCAGCGAGCGATGGAAGAGACCGAACGCCGCCGTGCCAAGCAAATCGCCTACAACACCGAGCATGGCATCACCCCAAAATCCGCCACTCGCCAAATCACCGAT
>JBHAZZ010000155.1:0-2577 GCA_041781275.1 Moraxella sp. | reverse complement strand
CGAAATGTACTCTTGGCTTGGTTTTACCCAAGACAAACTTAATGATGTGGTTTTAACGCCGTCTTATGTGGCAACTTTGCTGGTTAAATTAGCTCGAGTAAATAAAGACAGCTATGTTTGGGACTTTGCCACAGGCTCAGCTGGGCTTTTGGTGGCTGCGATGAACGAAATGCTCAAAGATGCCAAAGAAAACATTCATTCGCCCGAAGAATTGCGTCAAAAAGAAGCGCATATTAAAGCAAAACAGTTGTTAGGCTTGGAGTTACTTTCTAGCGTATATATGCTTGCAATTTTGAATATGATTATGATGGGAGATGGTAGTTCTAATATTATCAACAAAAACTCATTGACCGATTTTGATGGTAAATATGGTTTTGGTAATACTGATGACCAATTCCCTGCCGATGCGTTCATTCTCAATCCACCTTATTCAGCGACGGGCAACGGAATGAACTTTGTAGAAACCGCCTTGAATATGATGAACAAAGGTTATGCAGCGATTATCATTCAAAATTCAGCAGGTAGTGGTAAGGCAAAAGAAATCAACCAACGCATTTTGCAAAAACATACCTTAATTGCCAGTATTAAAATGCCGATTGATTTATTTATCGGTAAATCCAGCGTACAAACCAACATTTATGTGTTTAAAGTGGGTGAAAAACATCACGCCGATGAAATGGTAAAGTTCATTGATTTTAGCAACGATGGCTATACCCGAACCAACCGCAAAAAAGCCAGCAACAACCTGAAAGATACCGACAACGCCCGTGGACGCTATGAAGAAGTGGTAAATTTGGTGCGTTTTGGCAAATCTAAATTGAAGTTGTTTAGCGAAAAAGACTATTTTGAAAATACCATAGACCCAAAAAACGGTGCAGACTGGAACCAAACCGCACCGATAGATACCAAACCAACGCTTGATGACTTTAAAAAGACTGTGAGCGACTATTTGGCGTGGGAAGTGGCTAATATCCTGAAAAAACAAGACCCAACCGACGAACATTTGGGAAAATAGAAGCCCATTTAACGCAAGAATTGCAACAAGTTAAATGGGCAGAATTTGAGTTGCAGGAGTTGTTTGAGAAAATAGAAACGAATAATGTAATGAAAAACGGAGCTGGTGATTTGCCGGCAACTACTGCTATTTTATCAAATAATCAAATAGGTAGATATATTTCAAGAAATAATGCAACTATTTTAAAGAATGTATTTTCTGCTACAGCCAATGGATTTGGTAAAGTCTTTTATCAACCGCACGAATTTACTGTATTACAGGATAGTTATGCTTTTAGATTTAAAGATGAAAGTATAGATATATCAAAAATACATTCCTTTATTATTGGGGTGTTGAATAAAGTTTATTCCAAATATGATTGGGGAAATAAATCGGGTTGGAATAAGATAAAAAGTGAAAAAATCTCTCTTCCCATAAAACCCAATGCCAATTTGGATAAACTTGCCCAGATTGATTTTGATTTTATGGAAAATTTCATCTCGCAGCTCGAGGCGTTCCGCCTCTCGCAGCTCGAGGCGTATTTATTGGTTACAGGTTTAAAAGACTATACGCTTACCGCTGCTGAACAACAGGCTCTTGCCGATTTTGAAAATGGTAAAGTAGGTTGGGGGGAGTATTGTTTTGCTGATATTTTCAATAAGATACAACAAGGCAGAAGATTGAAAAAAGACGATCAAGTTGCAGGTGATATTCCATTTGTGATGGCAGGTATTACCAATACTGGCGTGGTAAATTATATTTCAAATCCTGTGGCAAGTTTTCCTAAAAATTCTATAACCATTGATATTTTTGGTAATGCTTTTTATAGAAGTTATGATTTTGGCGCAGGAGATGATACGGGTGTTTATTGGAATGATAAAAAAGAACTTTCCAAAGAAATGATGTTGTTTTTGACAAAATCAGCAGAAAAAGCATTAGCAGGAAAATTTTCTTATGGTAAGAAATTGAGAAGTTCGAAAAGTCTAAATTTTAAAATGCAGCTTCCAACCAACAACCAACAACCCGATTACGGTTTTATGCAAACCCTCATTTCCGCCGTGCAAAAGCTGGTGATAAAAGATGTGGTGCTGTATGCCGATAGAAAGATAGCTGCGACACGGCAGGTGATAGAGAAGGATTAACCCAAAATCTCCCCAACCACCCCAAACACCACACTATGCCCTTGTACAATCACATCAATATCAGGGGCATAGCCACCACCCATGGTGACGACCGTCGGTAGCTTGTTAGTGTGCAGTGTCTCAATGACATACTTTTCTCTTTTGATCAGTCCGTCCATAGTGAGGTTGATTCGTCCAAGTCGGTCATCAGCCAGCACATCCACGCCTGCTTGATAAAAGACAAAATCAGGACAAAACTCATCCAGCACCCTTGGCAGATGATCAGTTAATAATGCCAAATATTCATCATCGCCCATACCGTCAGCCAGAGCGATGTCTAGGTCGGATTTTGGCTTGTGATAGGGATAATTTTTCTCGCCATGCATACTAAAGACAAAGACATCAGGATTATCCGCCATGATGGCTGCATTGCCATTGCCTTGATGGACATCTAGGTCTAGG
>JBHAZZ010000154.1:0-8910 GCA_041781275.1 Moraxella sp. | reverse complement strand
GGCGTGATATGGCTGGTAGAAACCACTGCCAAATCCCTACAAAACAACCATCAGCGCATTAATGCCGTTGCCCCTGGATTTATTGAAACCAAAATGACCGCCGCCATTCCTTTTGCCATTCGTGAAGCAGGACGACGCATGAATGCCATGAGTCAAGGCGGCGAACCCATAGACGTTGCTGAAACCATTTCTTGGCTACTATCTCCTAAGGCTGGCGGACTAAATGGCAACATCATACGAGTATGCGGTCAAAGCATACTTGGGGCTTAATAAGGAACACTTCCCCATGAGCGAAAAAGAGCAAATTTTTAAAGAACTGCCCAAAGTGCACACCACATATGCCAATGTCATCAAAAGCTTGATTCCTTTGGGCGACAATCACGCCACCAGTTTGCCTGACGTGGTCTATGGCGTGGAGCGTCTTGTGATAGACGAAAACAACCTACAAGATTACCGCAACATTTGTGGATTTGTAAACGATGGGCGAGTGCCTGCCACTTATTTTGCGGTTTTGTCGCAGACTTTACAGATGAATATCATGGCAAAAGAAGAGTTTCCCTTTGCCATGCTTGGACTGGTGCATTTGTATAACAAGGTGGTGCAATATCGCCCGATTTTTGACAGCGAAATCACCAGCATGAGCGTGTCTTTGGGCAATTTGTCCACACACGACAAAGGACAGCAGTTTGATTTTATTACCCAAGTCAAAGTCGGTGATGAACTGGTTTGGCAAGGGGTTTCTACCTATCTTTCACGCCAAAAAAAGAGCAAAGAAGAAAGACAGCGTCAGCGTGCTGACAGACAAACCGCCCAAAAAACAGACACGCCTGCCCCTACAGGCGAACTTTTAGAAGTGGTGGACATTCCCGAAGACATCGGCAGACGTTATGCCTTTGTGTCAGGGGATTTTAATTTGATTCATTTGCACCCTTTGTCTGCCAAAGCTTTTGGTTTTCCCCGTGCCATCGCTCATGGTATGTGGTCTAAGGCACGCTGTTTGGCAAAATTTTTGGATTTACCCAAAGCTTATCAAGCCGAAGTGTATTTTCATGCCCCCATCTTTTTGCCGTCCAAAGTGCGCTTTATTGCCGAGCATGATGATGACGGCAAGCGTTTTGGGCTTTATGGCGAAAACAGCGACAAGCCCCATTTGACTGGAACCATCATTCATTTAACAGGAAAATCCGCATGACTTGGCAAAAATTTGAACATCTGCTGTCGTCTTTGCAGTTTGATGACACGCCTGCAGGCGGGGCGCTGGTCATCTACCATCAAGGACAAAAAGTGGTGGATACCGCCTTTGGGCAAGCAATACCTGATATGCCGTGGAGCACGCACACTTTATCGGTAAATTTTTCTATTGGTAAAGGGGTAATGGCAACGCTGATAGCCATTTTGGTATCCAAAGGCATTTTGGCGTATGACGCACCCATCAGCCGAGTTTGGCGAGACTTTGCACAAAACGGCAAATACGCCATCACACTGCGTCAGGTGCTGACCCATCAAGCAGGGCTATTTAATATTGCCAGCGTTACCCATGAGCTTAGTGATTTGTTGGATTGGCATATCATGAGCGAAAAAATCGCCGCCATGACAGTGGACATTCCCAAATCTCAAGAAGTACATCATTATGCCAGTGCTTATAGCGCTTTGGTGTCGGGGTGGATTTTGGGCAATGTGGTAGAAAAAGCCACACACATGAGCTTGCAACAGGCGCTGGACGAATACCTAGCCAAACCGCTGGGCGTGGTCGGTGAGCTGTATTGGGGACTGCCCAAAGACAAATTGGGTCAAATCGCCAAGCCTGTTCGTTATTTTAATGGTGAGCCACAGCCAAGCCGCAAAAAACCCATTTTAAAGCCTGACAGTCCAGAAACGTTGGCGTTTTTAAATGCCTTAGATGTTGCGCCACTGTGGCAAGAAAAACTGGGCGACAAGCCACTCACCACCGCAAACATCAATCAGTTGTATTTTGATACCAAACGCCTAAATTTGGTCAATTATAAAAACGCACTCATGCCCAACGGCAGAGATGGCATCAGTTATCATCGTGATGATGTGCTACAAGCGGTCATTCCTGCCGCCAATGGTATTAGCACTGCCAACGCACTGGCTCGTATGTATGCCATGCACGCAGGCGGGGGCGTATATCAAGGCTTACAGATGATTGATAAACACACCTTGCACGATATGGCACGCATACAAGTGTATGGCTTTGATGCGGTCATGCCAGCCAATATGCGGTGGCGTTTGGGCTTTCATCGTCTGTTTAGTATGCAAGATGTGCCAAATGCCTATGGACACATGGGCTATAATGGTTCGGTTGCTTTTGCTGACCAAGAAAGACAGCTGTCCTTTGCGTTTATCCATAATTTTGATACCACCATGCTTAACGACATCAGGCAGTTTGTTTTGTCAGAAACAGCGATTGCTTGTGCTTAGCTTGGCTTAATGATAAAATCGTTTCTTATCACTTTTTATTTAGGAAATTACCATGAATATGGCAACCCAACCTGGTAAATTATGGCTTGATGGCGAGCTTGTAGAGCAACCAGAAGCCAAAGTCCATGTTTTGACGCACAGTTTGCATTATGGACTTGCGGTGTTTGAAGGCGTGCGAGCTTACCAAACGCCCGATGGCCGTACCGCAATTTTTCGCTTAAAAGAACACACCGAGCGTCTATTAAATTCTGCAAAAATCTTTCAGTTGAATGTGCCTTACAGTTTTGATGAACTTATTCAAGCCCAAAAAGACGTGGTGCGCACCAACAGCCTAGAAAGTGCCTACATTCGTCCCATCATTTGGGTAGGCTCTGAAAAGCTTGGCATTTCATCGAGAGATAATACCATTCATGCGGCGGTGGCAGCGTGGCGTTGGGGTGCTTATCTGGGCGAAGACGGTATCAAAAACGGCATTCGTGTCAAAACATCAAGCTATACCCATCATCATCCCAATGTTACCATGTGTAAGGCAAAAGCCGCCAGTAACTATCCTGTATCCATCATGGCAAACCAAGAAGTTACCCGCAATGGTTATGACGAAGCCATTTTGATGGATCCACAAGGTTATGTGTGTCAAGGCAGTGGTGAAAACCTATTTTTGGTCAAAGATGGTGAGCTACATACCCCTGATTTGGCAGGCGGGGCATTGGACGGTATCACACGTCGCACCATCATGCAATTTGCCAAAGATTTGGGCATTAAAGTTCACGAAAGACGCATTACCCGAGATGAGTTTTATTTGGCGGACGAAATTTTTATGACGGGCACGGCGGCAGAAGTTACGCCCATTCGTGAATATGATGACCGTGTGATAGGCACAGGCACCCGTGGCGAGCTGACCGAAAAACTACAAACTTTGTACTTTGATGTGGTACAAGGACGCAATGAACAATATAAAGACTGGTTGTCTTTTGTTGATGAATGATGTCAGTAAGTTAATAATAAAGTCCCCAAATCCAGTGTTTGGGGATTTTTTATTGACCAAGGATTTAACATTGCAGGCGTGTTAATTAGGGTATTGGTGCTTTATCCCGCAAAATTTAACAAAAACAAACAAAATTACAAATAGGGTGGAATAACACTTGCAAACAAGAATAATTATTGTTATTATACCTATAACTTAATAAATCCAAGTATTTCGGTAGGAATTCATTATGTACGTTTGTATTTGCCACGATGTAAAAGACAGCCAAATCAAAACCGCCTTAAATCAAGGCGTGGACAGCATGACCGCCCTACAAAATACCTTGCAAGTGGGTACTTGCTGTGGTTGCTGTCTGCCTATGGTGCAAGACTTGTTGGACGAACATCATAGCACTTATAAAGCCATTGATGTGATGTCGGCTTAAGTTACCATAATGTAAATATGGTTAAATCATGTAATTTTATCTTACTTTTGTTACTACAAATATGACATGATGTTGTAAAGTACAGATAAATTTATTTAGATAATTGATAGTTAATTTTTGTTTGAAAAAATAAATGATAGTTGTTTTTATTTCTATCAAAAATAAAAACACAGGGAAAATCATCATCTTAGCACGAACGCACCGCCTGATTTCTTCACTTCACCCAAGATGGGTTACTTGGGTGAATGCTTTTTTGTGCTGATATTCATTCTCAAAGTGCAATTCGTTTGCAGTTCCATAGCGCTACAAAGCCATCACCATTCATATACCAAGCTATGTTATGATAATAAAACAGTAGGGCGATTGCCCACCAAACACATTTTATTGGTTCTTGTATTACTAGGAAAACGTATGCAATCATCTCAAAAAGTCATTGATTATCTTAATTTTTTATTGGGCGGTGAGTTAGGCGCCAGAGATCAGTACCTGATTCATTCGCAAATGTACGCCGAATGGGAACTGGGTAAGCTTCACGACCGCATTTATCACGAAATGGAAGACGAAACCTTGCACGCTCGTACCATCATCAACCGCATTTTAATGCTTGGTGGCACGCCAAATATGCAAGTGTCAGAAATCAACATTGGCGCTGATGTACCCACCATGCTAAAAAATGATCTAGAACTGGAATACAGCGTACAGCAGCACCTAAAAGACGGTATCGCTTTGTGTGAAGAAGAGCGTGATTATGTTACTCGTGATTTGTTGGTGCGTCAGCTAGAAGACACCGAGCAAGATCACGCCCATTGGCTAGAAAAACAGCTACGTCTGATTGATTTGATGGGGCTACAAAATTACCTACAAAGTCAAACTGCCGCACCTAATTTACCGACTTTGGCTCACTAAGGAGATGACATGAAAGGTGATAAAGAAGTCATTCGTGCCTTAAACAGCGTCCTAGCACAATCTTTGATAGCGATTAACCAGTATTTTTTACACGCTCGCATTACCAAAAATTGGGGCATTACTGAGCTAAATGACGCATTTTATAAGCAATCTATCCAAGAAATGAAGTGGGCAGATGAGCTGATTGAACGCATTTTGCTGCTGGAAGGACTGCCAAATTTACAAGAATTGGGTAAGCTATTGATTGGCGAGACCACCGAAGAAATTTTGGCGTGCGATCTGCGCCTTGAAAAACGCAAACATGACGTATTGGTAGAAGCCATTGGCGTGTGCGAACAGCAAAAAGACTTCGTTTCTCGGGAAATTTTGGTAAAACTAAAAGACGGTAACGAAGAATATGAAGATTGGCTAGAAACTCAGCAAGAATTGATAGAAAGCATGGGTCTTGCCAATTACATTCAAAAAAACGTCAGCGACGATTAATAATAAATCAAAAAAGCCTACTTGATTGTAGGCTTTTTTATTGTACACATATGAATGGTAAGATAAGAACAATAGGGCGTTTTGGTGAATTATCGCCCTAAAAACTGTAGGTAACGCCCACATTAATGCTGGATTTGCTGCTGTTGTCGGTCATGGGACTGTTTTTTTGAGTGGAAGACAGCCAGTCCACACGCCCATTGGCAAATAGACCAAAGTTGCCCAAGAAGCGGTATTTGGCGCTCACCGACACAAAAGGCGAAAAGCTGTCCGTAGCATCGTAGGCAGCAACGCCACTATAAGCCGATTCATTGGCGGAAACGCCGTAGTAGTACTGGTTGTAGTCTTTGCTGTGCCAAGTAACGCCCACTTTGGGATAAATGGTTAATTTTTCATCTGCCAAAATAAAGCGTCCACGATGCGCCAACGTTACCATCTGTCCGCCGCTGTGGTCTAACATATCGGTCATGGCTTTGACTTCTAAGCCACCAATGGGGCTGATGTACATATAGCTGACCAAGGCATTGGCAGATATTTTGCGTTTGTCCAATTTTTGTAGTTCGACGGTGTTTGCGTCTTTGGGTGTAAAATGCTGTCCGTCATAACCTACGCCCACACGCAACCAATGTTTGTCATCTTTGTATGGATAAATGCCTGCTTCATGACCTTCAAAATAAACACGGTTATTGTCGTACAAAAAAAGCGGTACGGCAGACAATTTGTCGTCCACGTTATATTCGCTGGCACTGAATGTGGCAAGCACGCCTGCGGTTAATTCTTCGTCTTGCTTAACGGGTAAAGATTGGGCGTGAGCCGAACCAAGCGCAAAAACGCCCAGTCCAAGAAGTAATTTTTTCATAATTGTCAAAAAAATGATGTGATGGCATTTCGTCTAACAAGATATTATGTTATTTAACATAATATCCATTATGCGAAGTCTAGCCATATATTTACAAGATAACTGATTGATTTTATAAAGCTTTTATGTTTTGATTATAACAAATTCCTTGTCTCAAGTCTAGCTTTCTCTATTTTAAAAACCAAGAAAAAAGCAAGGCAAATTCCCTGCTTTTTAAAATTGACAAAACTACTGCGTGCCAAATTCTTGGCGTTTTTTGGCAAAAAATCTGTCCAATCTGTCCATCGCATCTTCTAGGTCAATCAAATTGGGCAAAAACACCACACGGAAATGATCGGGTGCGTCCCAATTAAATCCTGTGCCTTGTACCATCAATACTTTTTCTTCTATGAGTAAATCCATCATAAATTGCATATCGTTGTCTATGGGATAGACATTTCTGTCAATTTTGGCAAAACAATAAAATGCCCCTTGTGGCATATTACAGCTAATGCCTTTGATGGCGTTTAGACGCTCAATGGCAAGCTGTCTTTGTTTGTACAGTCGTCCTGTGGGTGCGGTCAAAGCCTGCATGGACTGATATCCACCCATGGCGGTTTGTATGGCGTATTGCGCAGGCACATTGGCACAAAGTCGCATACTGGCAAGCATGGTCAAACCTTCAATAAAGTCTGTGGCATGGTCTTTTTTGCCAGAAAGCATGACCCAACCTGAACGATATCCTGCAATACGGTGCGATTTGGACAAGCCATTAAAGGTCAATACCAAAGTTTCGTTGGTAATGGTACACATGGGTGTATGTACAGCGTCATCGTACAAAATGCGGTCATAGATTTCGTCCGCCATCAACACCAGCCCATATTTGACCGCCAAATCAACAATGCCTTTGAGCGTTTTTTCGTCATATAATGCCCCTGTGGGATTATTGGGGTTAATTACCACAATGCCTTTGGTGCGATCGCTGATTTTGCTTTCTATGTCTGCCAAATCAGGCTGCCAGTTGTTTTCTTCCACGCAGCGATAATGCACCGCCTTACCCCCTGCCAGATTTACGCCCGCCGTCCACAAAGGATAATCAGGCATGGGCACCAGCACTTCATCGCCATCATCAAGCAACGCCTGCAAAACCATCACAATCAGCTCTGACACGCCATTACCGATATACACGTCCGCCACATCGGTAGCTGACAATAGCCCTTTGCCTTGATAATATTGCAAAATCGCTTTTCTGGCACTAAAAATCCCTTGAGAATCCGAATACCCCGACGCATTGGACAAATTCATGGCAACATCTTGCACAATCTCATCAGGCGGCAAAAGCCCAAACGGCGCAGGATTGCCGATATTAAGCTTGATGATACGTTGCCCTTCTGCTTCCATGCGGTTGGCGGTTTGCAAAAGCTCACCACGAATGTCATAACAAACATTGGCAAGTTTATTGGATTTTTTTAGGGGGTTAAAAGCTGTTTTTTTCATGGAAGTTTCTGCCGTGATGGAAGGTTGCGATGTTTTTTGAAAAGTTTGGGGGGCTTGTGTGTGAGTGTCTGCCCTATCGCTTTGGGCGCTGGCTTTATCATGACCTTCACCTGTTAAAAGATAGCTTTCTGTCGTGCCAAGCACCTTTGCCAAAATGGGTAATTTACTGCTGACAATGCCGTTTTTGCCACATTCCCAATTGGCAATCGCCCCACGAGAGACGCTCGCCCCTTCTTCATTCAATCTTTTTGCCAAAGCGTCCGCAGACAGCCCTAGCTTTTTACGCATTTGTTTTAGGCGTTCGCCTTGTGCTTGCATGGAAGTGTTCATGACGTCACTCATCTGATTAAAACACGCCTATTTTAAAGACTTATTTTTGGCAATACAAGAGATTTTGCAAGTAAAACTACACAAAACTTGCAAAAAAATGGATAAAATGTCGCAATTTGCGGTTAAAATTGCAAGCAAAACTACACAAACGCCCAAACCCATCGGTCAGCTCTTTGTCTATAAAATGTATATATAAAATGTGAAAAATCACCAACTTAAATACCAAAAGGTAGTATTTTACCGATAAGCTGTATTGAGTTTTTGGGGCTAAACTCCTAACATTCGTTTAAATTCAATCAACTACAAAATATGGCAACCATTTATCAATTCATCGCCAAGGACATGGCTGGCAACATGGTAGAATTTTCCCAATTTTTTGGCAAAGTACTACTGATTGTCAATACCGCAAGTTTTTGTGCGTTTACCCCACAACTGGAAGAGCTGCAAGCTTTGCATGAAGCCTATAAGGACAAAGGGTTAACAATCATTGCTTTTCCTTGCAATCAGTTTGGCGGACAAGATCCCCACGATACCCAAGAAATCGCAAAATTTTGTCAAGAAGAATATGGCGTGGATTTTCTTATCATGGACAAAATCAACGTCAATGGCAGTCAGGCGCACCCCATTTATGATTGGCTAAAAGCAAAAAGCGGCGGATTTTTTGGCGACGCCATCAAATGGAATTTCACCAAGTTTTTGATCGGTCGTGATGGTTACGTCATCAAACGCTACGCCCCCATCACCAGACCTGAAAAACTCATCGGCGACATAGAAAAAGCCCTATCGCAATCTTTGGCATAAAAAAATACTTGACTTCGCCCAAAAACCTTATATAATAGCCACCCATCAAGCCTAACTTCTCCAAGTTAAGTTTGGGCGGTTAGCTCAGTTGGTAGAGCGTCTGCCTTACAAGCAGAGGGTCAGCGGTTCGAATCCGTTACCGCCCACCATAATATTTTTTTAATACTTTTTTATATAAAAAAAGTATATAGCGACCTTAGCAGCGGT
>JBHAZZ010000153.1:0-4782 GCA_041781275.1 Moraxella sp. | reverse complement strand
TCAGCGCCCATCTAGGCAGGTGATTTAAGTAATACTAAGCTTAGGATATCGGCTGCCACGATGGCATACGCGCCTTTTTCTTTGACTGCTGAAATGATGTCAGTCAAATCAACCACATCACCTTCTTTACCGACATATTGGAAATACGCCCCAAAGAAGTCGCCATTTTTGGCGGTGTCAAAGTCACCCACGACCACATCAAAGCCAAAGTACTTGGCACGAGTGCGGATAACATCTAGGGTTTGTGGATAAGTGCGCTCATCAACGAAGAACTGCGTTGATTTTGACTTACTGACACGATTTGCCATCGCCATCGCTTCAGCAGCGGCGGTTGCTTCGTCTAGCAGTGATGCGCCTGCCAAATCCATACCTGTCAAATCGATACAGACTTGTTGGAAGTTTAGCAAAGCTTCTAGGCGACCTTGGGCAATTTCAGCTTGATACGGGGTGTAGGCGGTGTACCAACCAGGGTTTTCTAGCACATTACGCTGGATGACTGCAGGTAGGCGAGTGGGGTTATAGCCTTGACCGATGTAGCTTTTTGAGACGGTGATTTTGTCCGCCATTTTGCGCAGTTTGGCAAGTGCATTATGCTCACTCATCGCCACGGGCAAATCAAGCTCTTTATTTAAGCGCACGGCTTTTGGCACAACCGCATCAATAAAGCTGTCCATATCGTCAAAGCCCACGGCTTTTAGTAGTGCTTGTTGTTCGCTTGTGTCTTTACCAAGATGGCGATGGACAAAAGCGTTTTCATAAAATAAGTCGGAAAAGGTGTTAAGGGTCATGGGGTTTCCTTAAGTTGGGGTTAAAAAATTAACGATATAATTAACAAATCATTCGTCATCAATCATTTCAATACCAAAAAATCTCAATACAAAAGGCACAACAAACATACCAGTGATTATCAAAGGAATGCCAAAAATAAGAGTGGTAATATAAATCATACCAGCGCCGCCACCTGTATAAGTGGCAATATATTGTTCATAGTAACAAAAAATCAAGAGTGGTATATAAAATAAAATACCACCCAATGTCATGATGGGTTTGTTTTTAATGGGTATAAACGCCACCACCAAAGGCAAAGCAATAAAAAATAAGACACCCCGTAAGCTACTAAAAAATGTGCCATATTGTTGACCCCAAAAAAGCACAAAATGAATGGCTGATATAAACAGTGCCAAAGTCATGCTAAGTTGGGTTAAGGCAGATTTTTTCATAGTAGTTTCCAGATACAAACCATGTATCATTAAATACCAATCATCATTTGGTGCTATGATGCACTTTGTACTCTGATAGCATATAAATATTGTTTAACACCTTGACCAAACCATGATTTTATTTATCATCATACGCAATTTGGCTCAAAGATGGTAAGGATTGTGGGGGTTGCCTTAGTCATAAATCTAGTAGTCAGAATAACTTTGTCATAACTGGACTTCATTTGGCGCATTGTCTCAAAAAATTGTTTGCTATTTTTATCAACAGAACCCATAATGACCATACTGCAATCATCATCTTTTTCAAAAATGTTATAAAAAACTAAATCATCATCAGCATTATAAAAGCTGACCTTTGCTTTTTGATTGGGTGTCAGCCATTCATTTTCTTGGATTTGTGTTAGGGTAATTCATCATTGACAAGGCGATAATCTGTAAAACCATGTTCTGTATATTTACGCATTGCAATAATCATGATATGGTCTGCACCAAATACAACATCGGCAATCGGATTGCCGCTTGGGTCATATTCAGAAATTTCATCTTGGATAATATGTTTATTCTTATCCAAAGTTAAAATACGGATAGCTTATGCCATTGTTATAATAATGAATTTGTGAGTAATTTTCGTATTCTAAAATTTCTACCATTTGATGTTAGAGAAATTCAAAAATCATGACGTGAATTTTAAAACCCACGCCATGATTTTAAATTACAGACTACTTTCGTACTCTTCAGCAGACATCAAACCGTCATAATCGGCAGGATTGGCAGGTTTGACTTTAAAGAACCATGCTTTGCCATAGGGGTCTTCGTTGGCAAGCTCTGGGCTGTCCACCAATTCTTCATTGATTTCGACCACTTCACCTGCAATCGGCGCATATACGTCGCTGGCGGCTTTTACTGACTCAACCACCGCAACTTCTTGGTCGGCTTCTACCACCGCACCCACTTCAGGCAGTTCAACAAACACCACATCACCAAGCAAATCTTGGGCGTGGTCAGTGATACCGATGGTGATGGTGCCATCTTCTTCAAGGCGCAGCCATTCGTGGCTTGCAACGTATTTTAAATCGCTTGGGATATTACTCATGGGATTCTCCTAGTGAGTTGGGTTGGATAAAAAATTGCTTTAATTGGCTTTCATATTGGCGCTTGTCAAAAACAAAATAAACATCTTGATAGCTATTTAAAAAAAGACTGTTTTCGTCTTCATAACCAAACTTTTGCCAAATCACCGTATCTTGATTAAAAATAATTTCGGCACTAATCACGCCGCAAATCAAATAACCACAATCATGACATTCGTACAGAACATAACGTCCTTGTCTAACTGGAGCAAATTCATAAATATCTTTGAGCTCATTTATGGTTTTATTGCCCAATAATATATCAAGTGTGGCATTATGTATGGGGGTGTATTGATTGCTTTTGGTGTTGCAACACAATACCCCGATTTTTGCAATTGGTGGTTTATCTATTTTGCATAATGATTGGTATAAAGATTTGCCATTAACAAAAAATTCCAAATAAGGATAAGACCGTTTTGTGTATTCATTATAAAACAAGGTTTCCTTAATTTCTAGCGTACTGATTTTTGAAGTATCGGCTACTTTGGACATAAGCACTCTTTAGATACCAATCATTTTTGCATGATAGTTACCATTTAATCAAACTGCTTTTGACCATTTCTTACAAAAGGCAGTTTTAGCACACGCACGTCCACTTCTTTGCCACGCATGACAACTTTGGCAGTATCACCACTAAAGCCTACGGGCACACGAGCGATGGCGATGGATTGTTTTAGGCTTGGGCTAAATACGCCACTGGTGGTAATGCCATTGCCTGCGTCTGTTACCACTTCCATGCCATCACGCAGTACGCCACCTTTGCCAGTGAGTAGTAGTCCGACTTGTTTGACTTTAACACCAGCGGTTTTTAGGGCGACCAAGGGGGCTTTGCCGACAAATTCACGGCTGTCATCTTTAAGATCCACCGTCCACGCCATGCCTGCTTCTAGGGGGCTGACGTTATCGTCCATATCGTTGCCGTATAGGTTCATGCCCGCTTCCATACGCAAGGTATCACGAGCGCCCAAGCCACATGGCTGTACACCTGCGTCTGCCAAGGCTTTGAAAAACTCTCCTGCTTGGCTGGCAGGTAAAATCACTTCCACGCCGTCTTCGCCCGTATAGCCTGTGCGAGCGACAAAAAAGTCTTGACCCAAATCTACACCAACAAAGGGCTTAAGTGCGTTTACTTTGTCCGCCCATTCAGGTTTGACGGTCAGTAGCTTTTCAATGGCTTTAGGACCTTGAACGGCAATCATGGCAACGTCATAACGGGGCGTAAGCGTAACGCCAAATTCTGCACCAACTTTGGCAAATTGGGCTGAATCTTTTTCACGGGTAGCGCCATTTGAAACAATGCGATAGGCGGTTTCGTCTTCGTTCATGCGATAGACAATCAAATCATCAATCACACCGCCATTGTCATTAAGCATGGCAGAATAAAGCGCTTTGCCAACAAAGCTAAGTTTATTGACATCGTTGGCGATGAGTTTGCGAAAAAAAGCTTTGGCGTTATCGCCTGTTACGTCCGTTACAAGCATATGCGAGACATCAAACATACCTGCGTCGGTACGCACAGCTTCGTGTTCGGCGATTTGTGAGCCTTAATTGACGGGCAATTCCCAACCGCCAAAGTCAATGAGTTTGCCATTAAAAGCGACGTGGGAATCAAATAAGGGGGTGCGTTTGGGGGTAGTCATGGGTGTTTTTTCCTAAATTTTATGAATAAATGGTGCATAAAAATTGGTGAATTTGACGGCTGCCAAATCCAAAACACCCCATCTGTCCTTTGACCTGAGATTTTCAATTACGCTTCAAGGGTAATTTTCTTCCCTTCGGTGAGTTTAAAAAACTGCTCTCCAGATTGTGTTGGTTGCCAGTGGCTTTGTGTTGTCTCATTGATTTAATGAAAACTGGTTAATGAAAACTGGCGACCGAAATTTTTCAGTCCATTTTACCTGAGCGATTATGGGGAAGTGTCAAGCACGTTTACGCCTTCGGTGGTATTTTTGTCTTGGGGGCGACCCAAAATGACGAAAAAAATACACTCTCCTGAAAAATCAACATCCCTATTATGAAAAATAATGCTACAATTTACAAGTAAAATTTTAGCCCAAACGCAAAAAATTCACGGTTTTTGACAAAAGGACACCTTAAATGCATTGCGATGTTTATAAATTTCCCAAAAATCCTGACTGGTATGTGTACATTGCCCGCCCCAATTATCCTGACGATGTGGAGATGCTGACCGATTGGCTTGGGGTGTTGCCGTCTGAGCTGCGTGCCAAATTGGGCTTGGGGACGTTTGTCATGCACTTGGATTTAAGCCAGCGAGACAGGCTTGCTCAAGCCGACATTAATGCTGTCAAAGCTAAGCTTTCCGAGCAGGGCTATTATGTACAAGCACCGCCCAGTGATGTACTCATGCAGCAAGCACTCAACAAAGCCAAAGAGCTACAAGATAAGCGATTTTATTAACTGTATGACATTGT
>JBHAZZ010000152.1:0-2782 GCA_041781275.1 Moraxella sp. | reverse complement strand
GCGATGGACGGCGTTTTTGATTTTGACCGCCCCTGTACTGGTGAAATAATGACCATTACGAGCGTTGCGGGTCGGCATGACGCAGTCAAACATATCCACACCACGGCGTACCGCTTCTACGATGTCGCTTGGTGTACCTACCCCCATCAAATAGCGGGGCTTGTCGCTAGGCATGGCATTTGGCAAATAATCCAGCACCTTCATCATCTCATCTTTGGGCTCGCCGACCGACAAACCCCCAATGGCATAACCGTCAAAAGGCATGGCAACCAAGCTTTGTAGCGATTGCAATCGCAAATCTTGATACATAGAGCCTTGCACAATGCCAAACAGGGCGTTTTTGTTGCCTAATTTTTGGTGTTCGTTAATGCAGCGTTCGCCCCAACGCAATGATAATTCTAGCGATTTTTGCGCTTCTAGGTGGGTAGCAGGATATGGAGTGCATTCGTCAAATTGCATGACGATGTCGGAATTTAGAGACTTTTGGATTTGCATGGAAATTTCAGGCGACAAAAACACCTTTGCCCCATCAATGGGCGAACGAAAAGTAACGCCTTCTTCCTTGATTTTACGCATTGCCCCAAGGCTAAACACCTGAAAGCCCCCCGAGTCGGTCAAAATGGGCTTATGCCACCCAATAAACTCATGTAAGCCACCAAATTTATCAATGACGCTCGTGGTCGGACGTAGCCATAGATGAAAAGTATTGCCAAGAATGATGTCCGCTCCGATGGCGTGAATGTCCCGTGGCAGCATACCTTTGACCGTGCCATAAGTGCCCACAGGCATAAAAGCAGGGGTTTGTACATCGCCATGTGCCAAATGTACGGTGCCACGGCGAGCCAGACTTGTGCCTTTGGCGGTTTTGTGTAGGGTAAATTTCATTGTCTTGTTAAATTTATAAAAATTGGCTATTATAACAGAAGCTGTATTATTTGAATAGCAATAAAAAGGCAATCATGTGTACCCTTACTGACGGATTTAAATTATGTACTTGCAAAACGGATATCCCAAAAGGCACGCCCTATTGGGAATTAAAACGATGGCACAACATCACTGATGTATGTTCAATACAAATGGGTCGCTGCATGAATTTGACTTATACCCATTTACAAAAAGAATTTGGCAATCAATTATTGTCGTTATTAAATCAGCCAAACAATAAAACACTTTTTGATTTTGATTATATACCGATGGTGGACGATGTATTAAATATGACGTTTTATGATAATGATGTGGCGATTAAATTTGAATTTTGTTTTGATGGCAATTTTTGGCAAATACAAACGCAATTAAGCGAGCATTTAAATAAAAATTTGATTATTAAAAAGGGCAAATTTATGTCTTATGGGTGTGATGTTTAAATACATTCACCAATAAAGATTAATACGGTGGCAATAAACGCCTAAAACCATGCAATAATACAATGATAAGAAAAACAACATTTCTAGGATAAGTCCAAAACGAAAAAAGCCTTGCAGGACAGTTTGGAACATTGGTTTGCCAAGCTTGTTTGGCAAGTGTTTGCAAGAGCTTTGGACGAATTACGGGTTCACACCATACCCCTTGCATGACATCAAACAGCGCCACGCCATGACGCACCCCAACGATACCGCCAAAGATGGCACAAGTGGTATCGGTGTCGCCACCACGCCCAATCAGCCAGTTTAGCCCCCGTAGTGGTTCATGTCTATACTGTCGCCACGCCCACACCACCGCAGGCACGGTGTCATACATATAGCCCGTTACACCTTGGGCAGGTGGCGGATTTTGCTGGGTTTTATCATCAAAAAGCAAGGCAATCAGCGCTTTGTCTTCTAACTGCTCTGCCACAAAGCGTAATATTTGTTCACTGCTCCATGTTGGGCGGCGAGTTTCTGCCCACGCCAAAAGTGCCACCACCAATGAACCTTGTACGGCTTTGGGGTCGGTATGGGTAAGCTTGGTGCTTGTGTGAACGAATGTTTTTAATTGATTTAAGTCATCGCACAACACCCCAAGCGCTGCCGAACGCATTGCCCCGCCATTACCTGCCGAATATACGCCAGACTGCCGAAACCCAAGCATCATCTTAAAAATACTGCGCCCTGTCGCCAGTCCCGCCCCAGCAGGCAAAGTCAATAGCCATGCCATCAAACGCCACCTTAAGGCGCTGCCAAATCGGCTGACATCACCACCACTGACAATATAGGCTTGTACGGTCATGATGGTGTGTTCGCTATCGTCTGATACCATACCGCCTTTGATAATGGGAATCAAATGATATGCCCCATCTTGAGCAAACAGTCTTTTTAGACGAGATGGCGACAAGCCTTCAAAGGGCAATCCATAGGCATCGCCAATAACCGTGCCAAGCAGTGAGCCGTATAATTGATTGATGTTTGGGTTATTCATTGATGTGAAAGTTTAACGAATGTTGCGATATAAAAAATTACTCACAATCTGATAAAAACGTCTATGAAAATAAGACTTATGACTACGCTTACCCAAAAACTTTAAAACATAATGACGAATGGCGTACAAAATTTCTTTTTTAATGCCTTGATGAATGCGTCTTCTCATTTGATTGCCCTTTTAAAAACCAATAATTATAGGATTATTATTAGGGCATCCTGACACTTCATAACACTCATTACAATTTAGCAATGATTTAGAAAAAAATATGGCGTTTTTACATTAAAAATGGCTAAATCTTGAGTTTCATCGTCAAATTGTTTGTTGATATACCAATATCAACGGCACAATTTTCCTTGAAACTCTTACGATTTTTCGTGATTTTAAT
>JBHAZZ010000151.1:0-7279 GCA_041781275.1 Moraxella sp. | reverse complement strand
GTGGGATTTTTGACGAAATAAAATTATTTAAATTTATATAAATGATTTGCAATTTGGCTAAAAATAAAAACCCAATATTTTAAGTTGTTATGCCTAAAATATTGGGTTTTTATAAATGGGTTATCGTTTATTGGCTATTGAGTTAAGATAGACTTCAATTCTTTAGGGGCTGTAGTAGATAACACCACCTAATCAACTTAGATTGCTCATAAGATGGTGTAGGGTTTAGGGCTTTCTACTACAGCTTCCTAAATAAAATCACAATTAAAGGCTTTCTAAATCAGCCACACACGCATCTGTACCACGCCCGCATTCTGCAACAGGCTTTTTATTGCGGTCTAAGTAATGAATCTCTTCATCTTTGATTTGGTAGTAGCCTGTGATTTTACCGTTTTGAGAGATTGGCATATAAGTTTGGTATTTGCCTTTATATTCCACTTGTGGGTCGGTATGATGGCTATAAGCGGTAATGGTGGTTGCACCTGCTTGGGTGATGGCGATGGTGTACTCTATCTGTCCGCCATCAAAGGCAAATAACCGCTCACCCACAAAAGGCAATTTGGCAAAGGCAGGGGAAGCAAACCCCGCCAAAGCGGTCAAAATAATGAGTGATTTTTTCATAAAATAATCCTTATAAACATGGGATTAAAAACTAAAAACCAAGCGGTTTTGGAGTTAGAGTATATATTTTTTTGCGATTAAAATAAGTATCTTTTTGTAAATATTTTAACACGCAGGTCAATATCTTGAGTTAAAAAGGATTGTGTCTTTATCAAATCATTTGGAATTTTGCCACTATAAATAGTGGAGTTTTAACCATTAGGTAATTTTTGATGAAGGTTTTTTATCCGCAAAAAACACAAGTTTGACTTACTTTGTGTGGACGTTACAGACTTTGATAATACCGCTGCAACACCTTCAGCACTTCAGGGCGGCTAAAGGTATCGGGCACGTCATCGCCAGCCGATAGGGCGTTGCGCAGGGCAGTGCCTGAAATTTTGACGTGATGGCTTGCGTCATGGGGGCAAGTTTTGGCGCTTGCCATAGAGCCGCAGCCATGACAATAAAACGTCCAATCAATCTTTAAAGGCTGGGTAATCAGTGCGTCTTTTGGCAAGGTATCAAAGATTTTTTGAGCATCAAATGCCCCATAATAATCGCCCACCCCTGCATGGTCTCGCCCAATGATTTGATAACTACAGCCATAATTTTGGCGAAATAGGGCGTGCAGTAGGGCTTCTTTTGGACCTGCATAACGCATATCTAGGGGGTAGCCTGCTTGAATGACGGTGTCTTTTTTGAAGTAATTGTCAATGAGTACGCCGATGGCTTCTTGACGTACGTCCGCTGGAATGTCGCCTTGTTTGAGCTTGCCGAGCAAAGAATGCACCAGCACTCCATCGCAGATTTCAATGGCGATTTTGGCAAGGTATTCGTGCGAGCGGTGCATGGGGTTGCGGGTTTGAAAGGCGGCAACCGTTTGCCAGTTTTTTTGTTTGAATAAAGCACGGGTTTGGGCAGGGGTTTTGTAGATGTCTGGGTATTCGGTGGGGAATTCGCCTTGGCTAAAGACCGCCACTTTGCCGCCCAAATAGACATCGCCACTGTTTAAGACTTGTGCTACGCCCACATGATTGGGGTCATTTGTGCCAAAGGTGGACAAGCATTCACGGTTTTTATCAGGTGTATAAATGTCGCTGATGGTAAGCGTGCCCATAATCTCATCGCTGTCATCAACGAGCGCTACCGTGTCGCCCACCTGTAAGCCATCGGCGGTCGCTTGGTCGGTGGATAGGGTAATAGGAATGGGGAAAAATACGCCTTGGTAGCTGCCGTCTGTGCCACCTTGAGTTAGGGTCATGGTTTCTACCACGCCTTGATAATCAGCTTCTCCCATAAAGCCATCAAGCGGAGTAAAGCCGCCAATGCCAAGCATAATCAGGTCGCCACGCTCACGGCTAGATAGACGAACTTGTGGCAAGGTTTTGGCATGGCTGTAGGCTTGGATAAGTTCATCGCCCGTCAGTGCCAAAGGCTTTAGGGTGGGGCTGCCGTGGGGTGGCACTAGATTTGTATAAATGTCTTGGTCGCTAAAAGCATTTTGGTTTTGGGTGTGGGGCAGTGTCATGATGATTCCTTAACATACGAACATAAACATAAAATAAAGATTGGCTGGCGTAGGCGAGCTTTTGCGTATCTTAAAGAATTTTTGTGGATTTTAACTATGCTAAAAGGTGATGATATTATGCCGAATTGGTATTTTAAAAATTGGGGCGGGTGTTTGGGTGGGTCGTTGGACTGATTTTTAAATTGGGGGGTGAGTGTATATTGATTGGCTCACCCCTTTTGTTTGATTAAATGGCTTAAAAGGTTTGTTAAAATGGCTTTGGCAAATCAAATAACAGATTGATGGACTCATTGGGCGTGCTTATCCATTGATGGTCGTAGAATTTGCCTGTTTTGGCGTTGTATTTTAAAGACACCGCACTGTCTGAGCAGTATGTCAGCTTTGTTTGGCTGTTCCGTTTAGGCGGCTGGCTACAGGCTTCTATATAAAGATGATATTCATCTAAATTGGCAGGATTAAAGACAAGGTCGCTGGTAAAAGGGTCAAACATCTTGGTGCCGCCGATATGCCCTTGTTTGGTTTTAGAAAGATAACGGCGAGCTTCATCTATCATGGCTTTTTTGGTGCGGTCGGTAAATGGGGCGTAATGAGCAAGTGTTAGTTTATCTAGCACGGGCGCTTGGTTTTTGGTCAAATAGGCAAGATACACAGGGTCGGTTTGGGTTTTTGGGTGGGTTTTTTCAAAAATACCAACCGTGCGTACAGGGCTTGGCGCAGCAGATGGGGCAATCAGCTGTAATGCAAAACCTTGATAATAGTGTTCATCTGGCGCAGGATAAGCAGGCATTAGGCATTGGTGCAGGCGGGCAAGGGCGGTGTTATTGATGGGTAGCTCTACCACAAAAGTAGGCATACTGTCCATCACTGAACTGGTCAGCACTTCCAAAATGGGTATCTGACAGGCGGTCAGTGCTTGATTGACTGCGCTGATGGAGTTTGCGATGCGCTGAGAACGCTCGTATTTGCCACGGATAATTGCTTGACATTGGTTGGGATAATCCATGCAGTTTTGTGTTTCGCCGCCTTGCAATACCAAGATAAAATTGGGGTCTTGTTTGTGGCGAAAACGGGTGGTTTTACGAAAACCTTCACCGATAAAGTCATCATAATAATCAAATTCATTGGGATAGTATTGATTAAGATAGTCGCTGGCGTTTTTGCTTAACTTATCAGACTGTTCCACCTTGCCATGACTGCACGCAGACAAGGAACAGCCAAGCAAAATTGACATCATGGACAGCAAAGGGACGGTCTTGGTCATGATTGCTCCTTTGTTAAGTTGGGTGATGGGGTGTTAGTCTTGTTTTCTTTTATAAACCCTTTTTAGCACCGCATAGCCTATCATACTGATAATCAGTCCATAAAAATAATTCATCAGACGAGCCTGCATCAGTCCATGTCGCCATTTGATGGGTATAACTTCGCCATTATCAATGCGATAATGATATTCTACCTTGTCGTCATCCAAGGCATCATGATAAGTGGTCAAAAGATAGCTTTGGTCTTCCATTTGCGTCAGCGTAAAATAGGCAATGCCATCTTCGCTGACCTGCTTGGTGGGGGCTTGGCACAGCTTAAAGTCGCTGGGGTTTTTTTGATATTCTTTCATGGTATAAAGGGGAAAAAGTCTGTCATCGCTTAGGTTGGTGGTGGCGCAAATGGTAAAATACTCTGTCGGCTCGGTAAATATGGGCTGATTAAATAAGTTAATCACTTGGCTAATTCCCACCCAACCTAAAATAAATAGGATAAAACGAAACAGTTTGTATTTTAAAGCAGCCATCATCATTCCAAAGACAAGTTTACATCATTTTACATAGTGTAGCACAAACGCCCCTTATCGCACATCATATACCAAAAACAAATGACAATATGCCATTTTTGCATTTATCATTTTTGCCATAAAAGCATACCATGCTCATCTAAATAAATTGGCTTGCCAAAAGCAATGCCTATAGTGCTTTTAGTGGTACGATAGTGGTACGACACAGCCTTATTTACAAAAATTAGCCTAGAGAAAATCAGCCATGTATGTCTATTCTTATGCCGACCAAGCCCTTGTTAATGAACGTGTGGCGCAGTTTAGAAGCCAAACCGAACGTTTTTTGAAGGGGGAGCTGCCCGAAGAGCAGTTTTTGCCGCTGCGACTGCAAAACGGCTTATACGTTCAGCGTCATGCGCCCATGTTGCGTATTGCCATTCCTTATGGTTTGCTTGCCAGCTATCAGCTACGGACATTGGCGGACATTGCCGATAACTTTGACAAAGGCTATGCCCACTTTACCACCCGCACCAACGTTCAGCTTAACTGGGTTAAATTAGAAGAAGTGCCCGACATTTTGCAAATACTGGCGGATAACCAAATGCACGCCATTCAAACATCAGGCAACTGCATTCGTAACACCACCACCGACCCTTATGCAGGCATTAACGCCGATGAAGTGGCTGACCCCCGCCCATATTGTGAAATCATTCGCCAGTGGAGCACTTTTCACCCTGAATTTGCCTATTTGCCAAGAAAGTTTAAGATTGCCGTGATTGGCACCAAAACCGACCGTGCCGCCACGCAAGTGCATGACATTGGGCTGCATTTGATTGAGCGTGATGGCGAGCTTGGTTTTGAAGTGATTGTTGGTGGCGGTCTTGGACGTACGCCCATCATCGGTAAAGTGATTAAGGAATTTTTGCCACGCCGTCATCTTTTAAGTTATTTGGACGCCATTTTGCGGGTGTATAATTTGCAAGGCAGACGGGACAATAAATACAAAGCCCGTATCAAAATTTTGGTAGAAAGCCTTGGTAAAGAAGAATTTGCCCGCCTTGTGGAAGAAGAATGGCAGTTTTCCAAAGATGGGCAGCTGACTTTAAGCGATGAGCAGTTTGCCAAAGCCGAAAGCTATTTTAGCGAGCCTGACTATCAAGCCCTTGATGTTCTTGCTGCCCAAGAAACCTTGCAAGCACAGCTAAAAGCGGACAAAGACTTTGCCAACTGGTATCAGCACAACACCGTATCGCACAAGGTGGCAGGTTATAAAGCGGTGGTGATTTCTTTAAAGGCAGGGATTGTGGCGCAAGAAGACGGCACACAAAAGTACATTCCTGCAGGCGATATGACCAGTGGACAAATGTATGCACTGGCGGATCTTGCCGATGTGTACAGTTTTTCAGAAATTCGGGTAACGCACCATCAAAACGTCATTCTTGCCGATGTGTCAATTACCGAGCTTTATGAATTATGGCAAAAACTTGCCAAACTTAAGCTTGCTCGCCCCAACATTGGCACGCTGACCGACATGATAGTGTGCCCAGGGTTTGATTACTGCGCCCTTGCCAACGCCACCACCCATAACATCGCCGAGTCCATTGAACGTAAATTTGACGATTTGGATTATTTGTACGATTTGGGGGAAATTCGCCTAAATATGTCAGGCTGTATGAATGCCTGCGCCCATCACCACGTTGGCGATATTGGTATTCTTGGCGTGGACAAAAAAGGCGAGCATTGGTACCAAATCAGCCTTGGCGGTACATCTGGCGAAAACGCCAAACTGGGGCAAATTTTGGGTCGGGCGGTCGCTGCCGATGACGTGGCGGACACCATTGCCACCATTGTGGGGGTATATAAAGACAGCCGCCAACAAAATGCCGACAGCAGCGAAAGTTTTGGTGAGTTTGTAGAGCGAGTGGGCATTGCGCCATTTAAAACGGCTGTTTATGGATAATTGGGATAACACGATGATGAATTTAGTGCATATTTTACAAAATGACGTTGGCAGTATTGACCAAAAAACGTTTTATTTATTGGGTAATGAATCTGATGAGTGGGCGTTTGATGGTTTTAAATCAGATACCGATGACGATAAGGGCAATGGCGTTTATGTTGCCTTATTTAATCAAGAAACCATAGACAAAACCCTATTAGCCCATCAAGCCGTGTTATTAACCGCCGATAATACGCCTGATGATATTGATGTCTTAAAACCTTATTTTGCCACACTGCAAGCGGTGTATTTTTATGTCGCTGATTTTAAAGATGGGCGAGTATTTAGTTTGGTTAAACATCTGCGTAATCAGGGCTTTGGCGCTGACATTTATATTGCAGGTGAATTTGGACTTGACCAAGCCAATTATTTTGTTAAATCAGGGGCAAGTGGGTTTATTGTCAATGATGATAAAATAGATACCCTAAAACACACCCTAAAAGATTTAAAAAGCGCCCATTTTGGACAATCAGTGTCAGCACTACCGATGTTTCGTTGATTTACATGATTTGATTAACATTGTAAATTAAGCAAAAGCCAGTATTTAAAAGCAAATATGGATAATTATCATAGGATTTTATAAATACTGGCTTTATTTTTTTGCATAAACGTTTGATAAAAAACACAAAGGCTGTTGGCTGATGTGTTTTTTTGTTTTTATTGGTCTTTGATGATGTTTTGTGATTGTGATTTTAAAATAAATCTGCCGTGTTTATCTATGCGATATTGACTGATGCTAATATGGGTGTCTTGATAAGAAGTTTCTTCCATCACGGTAATGTCATGTTTGCTCAAAACGGCGGTGGTTTTATGGGCGCTTTCGGCAATTTCATCATAAGCAATTAATAATTCATCAATAATTTGACCTTGTTTATTGATGGTATAAAGATTGGTCATCATTTCAGACTCGCCGTCCATCAAAAAAGTGATTGCCACGGTGTCAAAGTCATTAGAATAACCAAACCGATAAGCAAGGCGAATGTCTTTGGCTTTGGGGTATAATCCTGCAAATAATCTGTTGGCGGTATGAGCGTCTATCTTTGGCAAAGTGTCATAATTATCAAAACCGATGTCTATATTAAAAGGTAAAGGCTGCTTTTTTAAATTAAAATAAATGGGTGTTTTGGGTGGTTGTTTTAGGGTAACTTTATAATAGTGGTTTTTAAAATTTGGTATATCAATATCAATACTACCCAAATAAAGCGTATTATCCGTTGTCCAAAATTTGGCATTAAATTGACAAGGCGTAACAAAATTATCAGACGTGCTTTTGATAAAGCTATCAAAGACATCATTTATTTCTATGATTTTTTGCCAGCCGTGGGCTTGTTTTTCTTCAATAAAATAATAAGAGCAGTCTTGTCCGCCATCATAAGCATTTATGCGGTAT
>JBHAZZ010000150.1:0-5783 GCA_041781275.1 Moraxella sp. | reverse complement strand
ATCAGGATTAGAGTTGGTGTCCACGATACCGATGACTGGGATACCCAAGTTTTTGGCTTCTTTGATGGCGATGGCTTCGTGATCTACATCAATCACAAACAAAGCGTCAGGCAAGCCACCCATGTCTTTGATACCACCCAAAGCACGCTCTAGTTTTTCCATATCACGGGTACGCTCTAGGGCTTCACGCTTGGTCAATTTGGCAAAAGTGCCGTCTTCGGCTTGTTTTTCCAGTTCACGCAAACGAGTGATGGATTGACGAATGGTTTTCCAGTTGGTCAATGTACCGCCAAGCCAGCGATGATCGATATAAGGCATACCTGCACGAGCCGCTTGCTCACGGATAACGCCGCTGGCAGCACGCTTAGTACCAACGAACAAGATTTTGTTGTTATTGGCGGCTTGTTGGTTAGCGAAAGTCAATGCTTCTTTGAACTGCTTAACTGTGTGCTCAAGGTTGATGATGTGAATGCGGTTACGAGCCCCAAAGATGTATTGGTTCATTTTTGGGTTCCAAAAACGGGTTTGGTGTCCAAAGTGAGCGCCCGCTTCAAGCAGATCACGCATTGAGATTTCGGTAGGATTTGACATAAAAAGTCCTTAAGTTAAGTTTGGGTTACGCCTCCACGAATAAATTATTGAATTTATTTAAAATAAACACCCCAATAATTATTTGTCTTCGTGTGTGTCGTTCGTTAAAAAAGTTACGGTCTTAAAAAAGACACGAAATTATAGCAAAATACTCAAAAAAAGCAAGTACCAAATAGACGTGCTGACGGTTAGCAACTGACAAGTTTACCATCGGCAGTTCATGCCATTTAGGTATCATCTTGGGGATTGTCCTTAAGATACACATTTTGGCTAGGCAAGGCGTGTTTGATTTGGTAGGTTTGTAAATGGGTCAAAACATCGATGACCAGTTCGGTCTGTTTATCATAAAACATACGCACGTCATCGGCAGGAATATAACAGCGAATTTCCACCACAAAGCAATCTTGGCGCAGCTCACTGATACGCACCTGTGTCCATTCGTGGTTGGTGTTTGGGTGGGTTAATAAAAACGCCTTAAGCCCTGTTATCACTCGGTTTAATTCTTGGGGGCTAACGTCTCTTTGTAGATATAGATTATGCAAAAAATGAAACATATCACGGGCGGTATAATTTTCAATTTGCATGGAACTAAATTCACCATTGGGAACGGTAACAATGGTGCGGTTGAGTGTACGAATGCGACTTGAGCGAATGCCAATATCAATCACCGTACCTTCCATCGTGCCAAAACGACAAAAATCCCCCACATGAACAGGTCTGTCAGCCACCACCACCACAGAGCCAATCAGGTTTTCTATGGTTTTTTGCGCCCCAAAAGCCAGTGCCAAACCACCGATACCCAAAGCCGCAATCCCTGTGGTTAGATCAAATCCTAAATTGCCAAGCACCAAAATCAGCGCCATGACCAACATGATTGCTTTGGCAATTTTGCGAGATAAATTCAATAAGGAAACTTGTTCGGGGCGATTTTTTCTTAGGCTTAACGCTTCTGCCCGTTTAAACACCCCATCAATCAATCTTAATACCAGCCACGTCATTGCAAGATACGCCACCACGTCCTGCACCTGAATCACCCAAGAACGCAAAATCAAAGGCACGCCTGCACCAAACATGATCTCAGGCAGCATTTGTGCCAAAATCACCACCGCCAATGGCAAAATCACTTTTTGGGGTATGGCAAAACGGCGTTTGGTCAAACGTGGGTAAGTCAGCGCCACAAGCCAATACAAAAGCCACACCAAAAGCCACATGGACAAAAGCCCCAAAGCAATCAGCACAAGCAAACTTGCAATGTCCGCCAAATCTTGTCCAAATAGATACGTTCCCTTTAAGCTTTGAAAACCCAAACGATCAGCCAGTCCCGTGGGCGTTTCTTTAAGATTGGTCGGTATGGCGTCTAGCGTTTTGGGGGAAATTTGCCAATATACCACATTGTCCTTGCTCATTTTTTTGACAAGGAGCAAATCAATGCTTTTGCCAATCAGTTCAATGCTGCCTACCTTTTCTTCATTACTGGGCAACATATCCGCCAAATCGCCTTCGGTTTTATCACTGATGTTTAAGGTAGGATCAATGCGTCCGCCGATGTCTAGGGCGTGCTGTAAGTTGGCAACAAATGCCTGTTTGTCTTTTTCTTTGATGTTTTTGACAAATCCGCTGTCCAAATATTCCAGCGTTAATTGTGGATCGGTCGCCAAAGCGTGTAAAAATCTCTGCACCGTGCTTCTGGGGGTGTCTCGCCCAAAACTGTCTTGGTGAGACTGCGTTGATGGATTGTTGGTATTTTGAGTGGCGGTTTTGGCAAATATCCCTGACGTGGCATAAGATGGCATGATGGTCATACCAAAACTTAATACCCCCAAACACAAAACCAGTAGCCCCACCTTTCCTTGGCGATACAATTTTTTGATTAACATAAAAATCACATTCATGACACACCCCAATGTTTTTGATTATCCTAACAACTTTTAATTCATGCCACAAGCCCAATAAAATTCATTTTAAAGTGAAAATATTTCAATAAATTTCCCCAAACTGCCAAAAATTTTTCAGTATAATGTGGAAGTTTATTCATTTGTTTTAATTAGGTTGCTACATTATGTCCAAACTTACTTTATTGTCCACGTCCATTGCCCTGATTTTAAGCCCCCTATCCGCCATCGCCAATACCACCGACAGCACAACCAAGCCGACTGTGGTGCTTGAAGATATGGTTATTACCGCAACCCGATCGCCCACCAAAGTTCAAAATACGCTTGCGCAAACCACCGTACTTACCGAACAAGATTTGCAACGCCATCAAGGTCAAAGCGTGCTAGACGTTCTAAAAACTCAAGTAGGTATCAGTCATTATACCAATGGCGGTATGGGTAAAGTCAGTAATTTGTATTTGCGTGGTTATGACAGCAAATCCATTTTGGTATTGATTGATGGGGTGCGTTATGCGTCTTTATCTACAGGAACGCCTGCTTTGTCTTTGTTGCCCAGCGATCACATAGAACGCATTGAAATCCTGCATGGGGCTTCAGGCTCTAGCATTTATGGGGCAGACGCTGTTGGGGGCGTGATCCAAATTTTCACCAAAAAAGGAAACGCCAACGGCAACACCATCAGCGCCACCCTTGGGGCAGGCTCACACAGCCAAATCACTTATGGCGCAAGTGTCGCCCTAAAAAACGATGACACTTATATGAATCTGTCAGCAAGCCACAACAAAACCGATGGATTTAACGCCATTGTCAGCCCACAAAACGCCACCCAAGCCGATGATGATGGCTTTGAAAGTCGCAACGTCAGTTTTGCTTTTGGTCATCGTCTTAACGACAACTTTAAGCTGGACGGTAGCGTTCTTTATGCCAAATCTTTTAATGATTATGACAATGTATATTCTAGCGAAAGTCAAATTTATGGCGAACAAAAAAACGGTTCGGCGCAACTTTCTGCCACTTGGCAATATCACAATGACGGCACCTTGACACTTCAATACGGTCAATCTGCCGACAGAAGCAAAAACTTTGCAGGACAAACCGTGTCAGGCACTTTTGACAGCAGACAAACACAGTATGGACTTATCGCCAAGCACGACCTACCTGCCGGCAAAGTCATTGCAGGACTGGAAAAACAAAAACAAAATCTAGACTCAAGCAGTAGCTACCTACAAAACAAAAGAGACACTGACAGTATTTTTGCTGGTTATCAGCTTAACCAAAACAACATAGATGGGCAAATTTTTGTGCGTTATGATGACAGCTCACAATACGGCAGCAAAACCACTTATAACACAGGGCTTGCCTACCACTTTAACCCAAGTTTGCGTGCAGGGGCAAATTTTGCCAAAGGTTTTAGAGCGCCGTCTTTTAATGAAGCCTATGGCGCATCTTCAGGCAACCCAAATCTAAATCCCGAAAGCAGCAACAACTATGAAATCTTTGGCGAATACACCACCAGCCAAAGCCGCACTCGTCTAACCGCCTACCAAAACAAAGTGGATAATCTCATCAACTGGGTCATGACCAATCCAGTGCTTTTTACAGGACAAAATCAAAACATTGACAAAAGCCAAATTACTGGCGCTTCTTTAACCAGTGATTGGGAAATCAACAATTATTTGTTTGGGCTTAGTTACGACTACCAAAAAGCCGTCAATAAAAGCGCTGGCAGTACATACGGCAACGAGCTACCAATCCGCCCCAAAAACAAAGGGTTGATTTATGCAGGTTTACGTCATAATGACTTTGATGTGCGTGCCGAATATCAATATGTGGGCAATTATTTTTATGACACCACCAACACTTATCAAGTGGACAGCTATTCACTGGTAAATTTAAGTGGCACTTATCAGCTTAATCCCAAAATTCGCCTAACAGGACGCATTAATAACGTCTTTGATAAAGAATATGCCACCGCCAAAGGGTATGGCACCACTTATGGCGAAGACGGTCGCAATTTCTTTGGGGCGGTTACGTTTAGCTACTAACCCCCACAAAAAAGGCTCTTATTTAGAGCCTTTTTGATTGATAGATGACATCTAAAAGTGCGTACAGCTCATCACCATCCACCGCCATTGCCACCACCGAGATGACCACAGGCGTACCATAACGTTCGTGATTATAGTGGTGTAACCATTGTCGCCATTTGGGGGCTTGACTGATGTATTTATCAGGATTTGCCACCCTAATTAAAATGAGTGGCACGCCATATTCATTGGTCAAATCCACCCCCGTCATATCGCACCACAGCACCTGCCCAACTCCGCTGACACCATTATCTAGCACGCCTTTATCATTGATGACAAGATACGAACCTTGATAGCGCCACACCTTTATCAGTACCACAAGACACAACCCAAAAAATAAAAGTGCCACCACCGCCACGCCCCACACCACATAAAGATGGGCATCAAACCAATGGGGCTTGACCAAAAACAAAACCGCTATTGCCACAAACATAAGGCAACCAGCGGTCAGTTTGACAAGCTTTGGGCGACTGGTGGCAATGTGAATGGGTAATGGGGATAGGTGCATTGTCACAAGTCTCTTCCAAGCCTATTTAAATCAAAGTGCTATTTGGCGGTACAAGTGGTGTGCTTGGGCTTGCCGCCGTGTACACCCACATATTCAAAGTAGACTTCTCCACCCTTTTGGTGCCATTCACCGCCATTGCCCCACAGCCCTGTATTACCCACATAACGCTCGCCTGAGCCTGATGATACTTGGGTCAATACCGCACGCTTGGCATCGGGACTGGTAGTCAGCTCAATTTGGTCATTACCCAAGTGCTTGACCGCCACATCAATGCCATTTTTGACACTCAAAATGCTGAATGCTCGGCAAACTTATATTAGATTTGGTTGGTGTGCTTGGTGTGTTGGGCTTAGGCGTAGAACAGCCCATCAATGCCAAAACCGCCCCCAATGCGATGGATAAAGAAAGTGCTTTCACCATTTACTCCTTAATCGTTTACTCCTTAAATACGCCAAGATTGGCGCAAATGAAATATAGTAACACATTGTATCCAAACTATTGGCAACGTCCAAAGCAATATTGTGTATAACTTTGGTAACTGGTATATCAATAGCGGTCGCCAAACCAATGTGGGTGTAACATTTAGCTACTAACCCCAATCCCCCCTTAAAAAACACCCTTCATAAAACGACTTGCATTTGCGGGTCGTTTTTTTTTATGATGTTGATATTATTCACACTTTTTAAGGAAGTTTCCATGTCGTCTCGT
>JBHAZZ010000149.1:0-2520 GCA_041781275.1 Moraxella sp. | reverse complement strand
ATTATCTTTTCTCGCTCGTTTATTGTAAGATGTCGGTAGGAAGTACTCATCATTTGGAAGTGGTTTTTGTGTGGAAACAAAATTATATTCTAGTTGATGAGTACTTCTTTTTTTGTTGCACTTGGATTGTAAATTCAGCCAATAAAAATTCCCCAAATGGGGAATTTTTTATGCCCTATGCGCCAGCTTATCAAAACGCCATAAGCCATCAAACACCCACGCGCTTATTTTACACGCCTATTGTATGGTTTTTGTGTATGGTTTTTTTTGAAGTCTGTCATTAATTAGGCTTTGATGGTTGATTACTTTGATGGTTTACTTTGAGAAAAAATGTAGCTCAATCATCAGCTTTTTTTGGGCGATAAACCGGCTACTTTTTAAGGACATCCTAGATTAAGAGGATCCCAAGACTTCACAGCACCAATTGCTGTCTAGCAATAATTTATAAATAAAGTAGCGTATTTGCATGAAAAATGACTTTAAGAATGGCAATGGCTTTAAGAATGGTTTTAAAGCGCATGAAATATCCACGCGCTTTAATATGCTGTTTACTGTCTTTTATCAAAACACTGTAATTATTAAACCAAATGCTGCAATGACTTAGTTTTGCTTTCGGCATTCTGGGCTGTCGCACACGCCGTACAGCACCAAAGAATGTCCCGACAGCTTAAAGCCGTATTTTTCTGCCACTGCATATTGCTCTTGTTCAATCGTGTCATTATGAAATTCAATAATTTTGCCGCAGATGTCACACACCAAATGGTCGTGATGCTCGTCTTGCACAATTTCAAACACCGATAAATTATTCTCAAAATTATGGCGCTCAACAATACCCGCCTGCTCAAACTGAGTTAAAACACGATAAACAGTGGCAAGTCCAACATCCTCACCCTGCTCACTCAATGCGCGATATACATCCTCGGCGCTCATGTGATGGTTTTCGGCGTGCTCTAGCAGCTCTAATATCTTAATGCGTGGTAAAGTGACTTTAAGTCCTGCTTTGCGCAAATCTTGATTGGTAAATGCCATATTGTTTATTATCCCAATTATTTTTTTATAATTTATCACGAAATTATGCAAAATGCACGCCAAACACCAAAAAATTTTTAAAACTCATCAATTTTTTAAATTTAATGCTTGCAACTTGACAAGCTTGTGTTTAGTATAATGGGTTTTAATTTTTTTGATTTTTGGAGCAATTATGACACGTCCTGCTTTGCGCACTTTACTTGCCCCTGCTTTGATGGCGGCAATTCTGACTTTGTCAGGCTGCCAATGGTTTGGTGTGTACACCATTGACTTACCACAAGGCACACCCATCACCCAAGCCACCGCCAGCAAAGTACAAGTTGGCATGACCACCGAGCAGGTATTGTACATTTTGGGCAGCCCTGCACTTCGTGATACGCTTGCGCCCAATCGCTGGGATTATATTTATGATTACAAAGCAGGTACCGATGGGCGCCGCGCTGGTACACCAGACATTCGCGACGCCAGCCAATATTTATCCATTTATTTTGATAACATGGGGCGTGTGGCGCGCATAGATGGTATCGCAACCCTACCCAAATAACCCGCCCAAATACAATCACGCCTTTGTAACTTTGGGCTGTGATGCCAAACGTGCTTGCTGTTTTTTCTTGGCAAGCACTTTTTGTTTGCGATTGGTAATGGCGTCATGACTTAATGGGCGATACAGCTCCACACGGTCTTTGTCCTGAAGCTGCGCCTTTAAAAGACATTTTTTGGAAAAAATACCGACATACCAAGCTTTTGGATTGATGCTACAGTCATTGCGATGCGTCTCAATCCAATGTTTGAGTTGGGCAAATTGCGCTTGGTTTAGCCAATTGGTTTGACAAATGGCGTCATACACACTCATGTTGTCATCATACGGCAACGACTGGCAAAATACCTGCCCATCATCGTGCACATACAACACCTGAACACTCACGACACTCTACTCAGCAAAAAAACCAAGCAATCCTGTGATGATGGCAAGCGGTACAGCAATGCGCATGGCAACGCGCCAAAGATTGTAACGCAATTCACTGCCAAAATTAAACGACTTTCTAAGATGGCTAATTTTCATCATCCACCCTGAAAAAATCGCCAAGACAAGTCCTGCCAATAAGCCCACCACAACCAGCAAATACATCAAAACAGAGGCAGGCACAAGCGCAAGCGCAAGCGCCAAAACAATGGTGATGATGATTGCTTTGGTCACACCAAAACGCGCCGTCAATTGGCTTGAAGCATAATACAGTAAAAAGCTTGCCAAAACAAAACCGCCCACCCCATAACTCAACAAAGCTGGCAAAGATGCTTGGGCGCTAACCATCGCAAAGCCCAAAAAGCCAAACAACAACTGCGCAAGCCAAACAAACAGTACAGGACGCGTCAAATGACTATTTTGATAATCTTGAGCAGCAAACCAGTACAAGCCTGTGCCCACCCCAACACTAATAAGCGCCATCACCACCGCAACACCCCATTCACCAAAACTGGTTTGGGTCATTT
>JBHAZZ010000148.1:0-13118 GCA_041781275.1 Moraxella sp. | reverse complement strand
GCCATAAAATACATCATCGTACCGCCCACCAACAAAGGAATTTTGCCACGCTGATGAATGTCATCAATCAATCGCTGTACATCATTGACAAAATCCGCCACGCTGTAACTTTCATCTGGGCTGATGATGTCTACCAAATGATGTGGGTACAAAGCAAGTTCACTGGCGGTCGGCTTGGCAGTGCCGATGTTCATGTCCTTATAAATCAACGCACTGTCCACAGAAATCAGCTCAAATCTGCCCGTCTGATACAAACGACACGCCAAATCGGTTTTACCACTGGCGGTTGGGGCAATCAAACACACCACGCTATTTTCGGGCAATGTACGGTAATTTATCATGTCAATACATCGTCAGTTAATTGTGTGTCTAGTCCAATGATGTCCACTTGACGGGTTTCGTCAGGCAAACGTTTGATGTTAATTTGTACATCGGGCGCAGGCAGTATGTCGGACGCACGAGCCGCCCACTCAATCACCACAAGGCTATCATCGGTAAAATAATCAAAAAACCCAATAAATTCCAATTCTTCGGGGTCATTTAGGCGGTAAAGGTCGGCGTGATACACTGCCCTTTCTTGTATTTGATAAGGCTCAACCAAAGTATATGTGGGGCTTTTGACTGAGCCTTGATGTCCCAAGCCTTGCAAAAAATACCGAGTAAAAGTGGTTTTACCCGCCCCCAAATCGCCCGACAGCCACATACTGCCCGACAAATTTAAATCAGCCAAGACTTTGGCAAGGCGCTTGGTGTCTTGTTCGTTGGTCAAAAAATAACTTTTCATGGCGCATTTTCAACCGTTACTTGTTTGTTGGGTAAGGGATTGATAAAAGGCGTGCCTGCTTTTAATTTGTCAAACATGGCAGTGTCGCTCCACTCGCTGACGACTTGCGGACTAAATTCAAACTCTTCCAAAGTCAGTAGCCCCATTTGGGCGTTTTCTACGTCTTCTTTGAAACATTGAGCATAACCTGTGGCGGTTTCATGAACAATCACCGAATACACCGACACGTCTTGTTCGCCATTTTGGGTTTGGGTGTTTTCAAGCACCTTGTCCGCCCAATAAAAAATCACTCGGCTAAACTGCTCGGCGGACGGCGAAACGGGCAAACTTACCCAACGTGCCGAAAAATTTTTACACATCTGTATATAGTCGCTGTCGTCTTTATTCCAAAAAGTGATGGCATGATCGAAGCTGTCAATCAACTCTTTGATGTGTGATTTTAGTAGCCCAAAATCATACACCATCTGCCCATGATCAAGGCGATGAGCCTGCAAAATCAGCTCCACCACATAACTGTGCCCATGAATGGAGCGACTACAGCGATCGGACGTGCAGTTACGCACAATATGGGCATTTTCAAATTTAAAAGTTTTACGAATACGCATGGATTGTTTTAATCATTCACATTGATAAAGCCAAGTTTATCATATTTTTACCCATTTTAAGCCAAGATGATAAAAATCATGACAACAAATTCAGCACAAATGCATAAGCCAAGACAGCAGCCGCCCAATGACTGTGTTAAAATAGCCATTCATTTTTGTGATGTTTTTTGCTCATGTATCCATTTTTTCGTTTAACCAAAACCTTGATTGTTAGCTCGCTACAATTTAAAAAAGGCAACACACTTAGCCTAACCGACACCAGTACCTACAAATTCATTGCCAATTTAAATGACATTGATAATTTTTTGGAAATGAACAATGGTCGCATTTTGACGTTGTTTGATTTAGGGCGCACCGATTTTGCCATTCGTACAGGACTTGGCAAGCAGTTACTCAAAAAACGTTGGGGACTTGTGGTGGCAGGCAGCACCATTCAATACCGCAAACGCATTCGTGCCTTTGATAAAGTCAGTATGCGCACTCGGCTTTGTGCCATTGATGAACGTTGGTTTTATATTGAACAAAGTTTGTGGGTCAAAGACCAATGTACTTGCTCGGCGTTATTGCGCACCGCCGTTACCAACATCACCACAGGCAAAACCATTGCCACCAAAGACGTGCTAGAAAGTTTGGGCTATGCTGACGTTACTTTACCGCCCGATGAGTGGGTACAAGCGTGGATTGCTGCGGACAAATTACGCCCCTTTCCCCACCATGTCTCTACCAAGTAACAACGCCAAGTCATCAAATTAAAAGTTTTAAAAATACTACTATTTATTTTTGTGATAGTGCTTATTTTTTTATGACAATTATGTTTTAATAAGGCTTTTTTGAGCAAGCACTTATAAATTTATCTAAATTTATGTGCTTTTTGACAAAATGTTTTGTTTTGTCGTTTTTTATACATTGAGAGTTCGCTATGAGCGCAAATACTGCACCAGAATTTGTTCGTCATCAAGCCCTAATTAACTGGGTCAATGACATTGCCAAATTAACCAAACCCGCCAACATTGAGTGGTGTGATGGCAGTCAAGAAGAGTACGACCGCTTAATCAAGCTGATGATTGATAACGGTACCATGATCAAATTGAACGAAGAAAAGCACCCAAATTCCTATTTGGCATTTTCTGACCCTTCTGACGTGGCTCGTGTAGAAGATCGCACTTTTATTTGTAGCGAACAAGAAATTGACGCTGGCGCAACCAACAACTGGAAAGCCCCCGATGAGATGCGTGCCATTTTAAATGAAAAATTTGATGGCTGTATGGCAGGGCGCACCATGTATGTGGTGCCTTTTAGCATGGGACCTTTGGGAAGCCACATCGCTCACATCGGCATTGAAATCACCGACAGCCCTTATGTGGTGGTGAGCATGAGAAAAATGGCACGCATGGGCAAAGCGGTTTATGACGTACTAGGTACAGACGGAGAATTCGTTCCGTGCGTACACTCTGTGGGCAAACCCCTTGCCGATGGCGAAAAAGACGTTTTATGGCCTTGTAATGACGAAAAATACATCGTCCACTTCCCTGAAACTCGTGAAATTTGGTCATACGGTTCAGGCTATGGCGGTAACGCTTTGTTGGGTAAAAAATGCCTTGCGTTACGCATTGCGTCGGTCATGGGTCGTGAACAAGGCTGGCTTGCCGAACATATGCTTATTCTTGGCGTTACCAGTCCAGAAGGCAAAAAACATTATGTTGCCGCCGCTTTCCCATCAGCGTGTGGCAAAACCAACTTTGCCATGCTCATTCCACCAGCAGGCTATGAAGGTTGGAAAGTAGAAACCGTGGGCGATGACATTGCTTGGATCAAACCTTCCAAAGACGGCAGACTTTATGCCATCAACCCAGAAGCGGGATTTTTTGGTGTCGCCCCTGGTACCAATACCAAAACCAACTCCAACTGCATGAGCACACTTGGTTCGGACGTGATTTATACCAACGTGGCAGTTACCGCAGACGGTGAAGTTTGGTGGGAAGGCAAAACCAAAGAAACCCCCGAAAACCTAACCAACTGGAAACGTGAAAAACACGACGGCACAACCAAGGCTTCACACCCCAACGCTCGTTTTACGGTGTCTGCCGCTCAATGTCCGTCCATCGATCCCAGCTGGGAAGATCCAGAAGGTGTGCCAATCTCTGCCTTTATCTTTGGCGGTCGCCGTGCCGACACTGTGCCTTTGGTCGCCGAAAGCCTAGATTGGGTGGACGGTGTCTATAAAGCCGCCACCATGGGCAGCGAAACCACCGCAGCGGCTGTTGGTCAGCAAGGCGTGGTACGTCGTGATCCTTTTGCCATGCTGCCTTTTGCAGGCTATAACATGGCGGACTACTTCCAACATTGGTTGGACATGGGCGAAAAATTAACTGCCCTAACCCAAGAATCAGGCGTACAATTACCCAAAATGTTCCAAGTAAACTGGTTCCGCCGTGATAATGATGGCAACTTTGTATGGCCAGGTTTCGGACAAAATATGCGGGTGCTTGAGTGGATCATTGGTCGCTGTGAAGGTACTGCTCACGCCGTCAGCTCACCCATTGGCAATGTGCCCACATACGGCGATCTCAATTGGACTGCTTCTGATTTTAGCCAAGAACAATTTGATTTGGTTACCAGTCAGGACAAAGACGCTTGGGTCAAAGAACTGCAAGATCATGCAGCACTGTTTACCAAACTTGGTGAGCGTATGCCCAAAGCACTTATTGATCACCAAAAAGCATTGCTAGACGCTGTACAAGCAAGCTAAAAGACAAAAGCCCGTAATTTTCATTGCGGGCTTTTTATGTACCAAGCATTAAGGCGTATTGAATGTTTATGATGGCAAAATCCAATGTTAATTTTAAATAAACCTTACTTAAGACTTAAGCCATTTTGTACCAACATCAACGCTTATTTTATGTCAATGAAGTTTACCAAACATCAGTTTACATTCATTTTCAATAAAATTATGCGATGTATTTTATTTTTGGTGCGATCAGCAAACATGAGCACGCCCTAATTTAACCACATATTTGAGTGTACAAATCAGGTGTTCATGGTTTTGATGGCTTCTACATAACTGCGAATATTTGTTACGTAATGCATACACTGAACATAACGGCTATTTTTATCCGCATTGTTTGCCAAATAGGTATAAACTTCCGACCAAAGATTGGCGTCTTTGCCTTGAGCCGTCAATTCTTTTTGAATGCGTTTGACCGCATTTGGTCCCATGTTATAAGACGCTAGCACAAACCACAAACGTTCACTTTCTGGCACGTCATCAAACATGGCATAAATACGCTCCAAATATTTGGCGCCACCAGCGATACTTTGCAAAGCGTCGGTGCGATCTTCCACCCCCATTTCTTTGGCGGTGTCATTGGTCAGCATCATCAGTCCTTGCACACCCGTTGGCGATACCGCTTCAGGATTTAAATGCGATTCTTGATAACTGATTGCCGCTAATATTTGCCAGTCATGATTGTGTTTATCCGCCCCTTGTTTAAAGGCTGTTTCATACATGGGCAATTTTTGATTCATCGCTTGATTAAAATGATATTTGCTATAATCATTTTTTAATAACGTGCGATCATAAAATTGTGCCACGGTTTGATTTTGCGTTAATTGATCTTGACTGCATAAAAAACTTGCCGAGTGATCAATTAAACTGCTGTCGGCTTTTAAAAAGGTAAATCCCACATTGCCATCAATGCCATGTTTGATCAGCGCCTGTTTGGTAGCACCATCACAGCCTATCAAATTGGTACTGAGATCGCTGTCTGTGCTTGGGACAACACTCAGCACCATGTCAGCGTCGCCGTTTTTTAGGGCAAGTGTCAAACTTTGTTCGTCTTTGTAAGTTTTAAGACGCAGTGGCACGCCCAAATGTTCGGCATAGCGTTTTGCCACGTCAAGCCCAAAACCGTGTTGCAATTCGTCATCGCTAAACACCGTTGAGTCGCCGTCCACCGTGGCCACCACGATCTCTTTTTTGGAAATGATTTTATCCACTTTGGAAATTTGTTGTTGTTCGGGTGCGGTGTCATTGGCAAGCAAGGCTTTGGCTGGCAAAGCAAGCAATGACAATGCCCCAAGTTGCAAAAAATGCTTGGTTAATTTTTGTGTATTTAGGCGTTTTTTGGCTGTTTTTTGTGCTTTTTGAGCTTGGCAAGCCTGCTGTTTTTGTAATTTTGCAGGGCAAAGAAAGACCATTGGCACCGCCACGATTGGCAAAAAGCAAAGTGCCTTAACGTCTTGTTTTTTTAGAATGTCTGTGTTGGTTATGTTTGCGCGAATGCTTTGCATTAACGTTCTCCTGTGTTCACCGCACACTAGAAATAAACCTACTTTTCCTAGCTGCAACTGGTTTAGATGCGACAACAAACATTCACTGTATGCCCAAATTGTCATTACCTGTTAGGGTAGGACGCTTTGGCAGTAAACTTTGATATCACAAATCATGGCGACACGCCCAATATCTGGTGCAAAACAAATACCAAAAATTTGTTTAGTATTTGTACAAATGTCAACCATGCAATTGCCAACGGTTGGGGTTTTGGCAGTTTCTTCGCAAAAATGATTAAAATTTGAACTAACGGTATTAAATCGCCGATGAGCCTAATATGCGAAATTTACCAACAATCTGCAATCACAACTTTGTACACTCAAAATGAACGGTATTTTTTTGGAGATGAACGGTAAAAATTAGCAAAACTTCACAAACCGATACAGAGAAATACTTTGTAAAAATTCTAATTCATAATTTTTAGTTATTTTCAAGTACAAAGTTTGAACTTATCAGTCATCACATAAAATTATATTTATAATCAATGATTTACAAAATATTTTTTGATGATTTTGTAAAAAATTAGAGCAATTATTATGCATTTTGTAAAGAATATTGCTTTATTTTGTCTATTTTTTATACAAAATTGGGGTGAATTTGGGCTAATTTTTAATAAGTAAAAATGATAAAAAATTTTAAGTTTTCAAAGCAGTAGATGACAAAAATCCAAGCTCATAATTCACAGTGCTAATGATACGATTGTTCATTTTTAATACAAATGACCTAAAAACATTACAACACTTAACAAAAAAGCCTAAAATATAAATGCATATATTTTAGGCATGGGATTAATAGCACAAAATTTAAACAGGATTATCAATATCCACAAATTGCACTGACACATCAAATTGACTGGCAATTAATTCACCTAACGCACGCACCCCACCCCGCTCAGTGGCATGATGCCCACAAGCAAAATAATCAATGCCCATTTCTCTGGCAAAATGGGTGGTGCGCTCTGAAACTTCCCCCGAAATGAACGCATCGCAGCCCATCAAATGCGCCTGCTCTATCATGTAGTCCGCCCCACCGGTACAAAGGGCGATTTTTTGCAACGAACGGCTGGGATCTGCTGATAAATGTAGCGGTGTTCTGTTTAATGCTTTGGCTATTTTTTGAGCAAAATCGGTGGCAATGATGGGGACACAAGTGGCAATATTACCGACAGGGTGTTTCTCTTGGGGATACAACGCACCGACAATCTGTAACTCCAATGCTTGTGCCAGTACCGCATTATTGCCAAGTTTGGGGTGTGCGTCCAACGGCAGATGGTACGCCAACAAAGAAATGTGATTTTGTAACAAACTGCGAATGCGCTTGCCTTTCATGCCCACCAAAGCGGCAGACTCCCCTTTCCAAAAATAACCATGATGCACCAAAATCGCCTGTGCATTTTCGGCGATCGCCCTATCAATCAAGGCTTGGCAAGCGGTAACGCCTGTGATGATTTTGGTGATGGGCGTATCTGCGTCCACCTGCAAACCGTTGGGACAATAATCACTAAACTCGGACGTGCTTAGCACTTCATCACAAAACTGCGCTAAAGTTTGGGGGCTTAAACTCATGTTACTCTCCTGTTGATTAAAATTTGTTAAATGATTTTAATGCTACCATTAAAATATTTTAATATTAGGTTAAGTTTTGTCAATTTGCAAGGTTAAATGAAATGTTTTACAATGGCGATTTTTGCAAAATGATTAAATAATTAAAATAACTTGGATTATGTTAAATACACCAGAATTGGCATTAAGTGATTATTTACAAGCGGTTGAATTGGTCATTGATGATATTTTTGACCATGAAGTTTGGGTGCGTGCCGAAGTGCGGGCGGTCAATCATAAAAGCGGGCATTATTATTTTGAGCTTGCCCAAAAAGACGACGCAGGCAAAATCGTTGCCAGCTGCCGAGCAACCTTATGGAAATACAAAGCCCAAAGCGTTCTAAAAAAATTCACCCAAAAAACAGGACAAGAGATCACAGGCGGTATTGGCATTTTACTCAAAGGCAAAGCCACCTTTCATACCCAATATGGATTTAGTATTAATATCAGCGACATAGATCCCTTTTATACACTGGGATCGCTTGCCAAAGAATACCAAAAAAACTTAGACAATTTGCGCAGTCAAGGCTTGACCGCACTCAATAAATCACTGCCCGCCCCATTTGACATCAAGCACGTTTTGGTGATTGCACCAGAAAACGCCGCAGGACTTGGGGATTTTCGCAGCGAAGCCGACCGCTTGGCACACACAGGAGCGTGCCATTTTGATTATCATCATGCCACATTTCAGGGCAATCATGCCGCTGATGAGATTTGCCAAGCTGTTGATTTTGCAGTAAATAATTTTTATCAACAACACGGACGGCACGCTGATTTATTGGTGGTCATTCGTGGCGGTGGCGCTGTCGGGGATTTGGCGTACCTAAATGATTTTAACTTGGCTGCTTTACTTGCCAAACAGCCGCTGCCCGTCTGGGTGGGAATCGGACACGAAAGAGACAATACGTTGTTAGATGAAGTGGCGCATACGTCTTTTGATACGCCTTCAAAAGTCATTTTGGCGATTCAAGAACAGCTGATTTACATCACCACCCTTGCCAAAACTGCCATCGCCCAAATTCAAAAAATCACGTCCTACCGCCTAAGTCTTGCCAAAAAAAACAGTCAGCACCTACTTTGGCAGCAAGAAACCGCCATCACTTACGCCCTAAAACAACAACGATCGCAAACTTACCATCTTTTGACACAAACACAAAAATCTGCCAAAACACTTACCCATCACGCCAAACAATCCACCCACCAACAATTGCGCAGCCATCAATCTTTGTTACCCAAAATCAAAGGGCTATCTGATGAATGTCGCCACCTGCAAAGCGCCATTTTGTTACAGCACCCTGCTCGCACGCTTGCCAAAGGTTATGCCCTAATCCACCAAGGTCAAACCCTTGCCACGTCGGTAACTCAGCTGACTTTAGGCAATCAAATTTGCATACAACTAAGCGACGGTCAAGCTTGGGCAACCATCACCACGCCACCCAATAAACCATCTTAAAGCGCCCAAGGTTAGGCATAACCCAATTCTTGTAAAAATTGATATAATTTATCGGCAAACTTTGCATAGCCTGCTGCATTGGCATGAATCTGATCGGATTTTAGGCTATTGTCTGACAAAATTTCCGACCAAACATGACTCAATAACGGCACGCCTGTTTTTGTGGCGACTTCTTGATACACAGGGTTATCACTTGCCTTGCCAAATAACGCACTGGCGGACAAATGTGGCTGAGCGATGAGCACAACCGCAATGGCTTTGGACTGCAAATCGCCCACGATTTTTAATAAATTTGCTTTGGTAAGCTCAGGATCGGTGCGTCTTAACACGTCATTGCCACCCACACCAAGCAGTACCAATTTGGGATTTTTTGCCAAAATGGTGGGCAGTCGCTGCAACACATCACTGGTGGTATCGCCACTGATACCATCGTTATCTACCGTCCAGCCACTTTTTTGTGCAAGCAGTGTGGGATAACTTTGATTTTTATCCACGCCATAACCGAAGGTCAAAGAATCCCCCAATGCCGAAATCAGGCTTTTGGGTGGTAATTGATTAAACTTTTGGGTCTCTTTACCACAGCCCATCAGCCCCAAAGTGGGCAATAATACACTGGCGATTAAAAATTTTCTTCTGTCAATCATGATGATTTCTTAACAATTTTAAACCATAAATCATTGAAGCTTTAAAAAGCATAACAAGTTACACTCCCATTTTAAAACCAAATGACCAAAAATCAAAGACATAAAAAAGGCGGTTATAGAACACCGCCCTTTTTGGTTGTCTGCTTATAACAGGATTTTTCTGGGATCGGCAAGTAGCCTTGCGATGTAACGAGTGAATACTGCAGCGTCCGCCCCATTAATGACACGGTGATCATAAGACAAAGACAGCGGCAACATCAAACGTGGCTCAAAGGTGCTACCATTCCAACGGGGCTGGAAAGACGCTTCGGACACGCCCAAAATACCCACTTGCGGGAAATTGACCAATGGGGTAAATGCCGTTCCACCAAGATTGCCTTGAGATGAAATGGTAAAACTTGCGCCTTGTAGGTCTTTGGCACCCAATTTTTTATCACGGGCTTTTTTGGCAAGCTCACCGATTTCAATGGCGATTTGTTTGATGCCTTTGGCTTGAGCGTCTTTGATGACCGGCACAATCAGCCCATCATCGGTAGCAACCGCAATGCCCATATTGACCGATTTACGCACAATCAGTTGGGTGTTATCATCGGATAAGTGGCTGTTAAATTTGGGATTTTGCATTAAGGCATACGCCACCGCTTTGACAATAAATGCCAAAATGGTCAAACCAATGCCCTGCGCCTTAAATTCACCCTTCAGCTCGTTGCGTAAGTTTTCGGTGTCGGTAATATCCGCCAAATCAAACTGTGTAACCTGTGGCAAATAAGTATTAAGATTCAGCTGTGGAATGGACACTTTTTGTAAGCGGGTCAATTCTACAACTTCAGTTTCGCCCCAAATTTCTTGATTGCTCATGTCAGGCAGTAGTGGCAAACCTGAACGCACTTCTGTCGTTACTGTTTGCGGTTTGGTACTTGTCCCACTCATCACGCTCTTGACATAACCAAATAGGTCTTCTTTTAAAATGCGTCCATGAATTGCCGTGCCTTTAACTGCACTGATGTCCACACCAAGCTCACGAGCCAATTTGCGCACCGCAGGCCCTGCATACACATCACGAGCTTTACGATTGACTTCGCTTTCGCTAAGCTTGGTAGGAGCAGAACTTGAGACAGGTGCACTGGGCGCAGGCGTAGGAGCAGGGGCAGAAACCGCTGCTTTTTGCGGAGCAAATTCGCTCTTGGTTGGCGCAGGCGTAGCGGCTGCATTTTGAGACTTGATGGTGATAAAGGCTTGAGCATTGGCAACGCTATCGCCAGTTTGTACCAAAATGGCTTGCACCACCCCACTGACAGGGGCAGGCACTTCTACAGACGCTTTGTCAGATTCTACAAGCAGCACAGGTTCATCGGCGGTTACACTATCACCCACTTTCACCATAATTTCAGCCACCGTTGCAGAATCCACACCAAGATCAGGCAAATTATAAGTTTGGCTGTCTGATGTGGCACTTACCGCAGGGGCTTGCTCACTGACGGGTGCAGGTTTGCTTTCTTTGGCGACTTCTTGTGCGGGGGTTTCTTGTGTAGGAGCTTGAGCCGGCTCATTTGCGCCTGCGTCCGCTTCCACGCTGATGAGACTTGCGCCTTGACTGATGTGATCGCCAAGGTTTACTAAGATTGCCGTAACTTTACCGCTGACTCCTGCAGGGATTTCTACAGAAGCTTTGTCAGATTCTACAAGCATGATGTTGTCATCAGCACCAACAGTATCGCCGACTTTTACCATGATTTCAGTAACTTCAGCACTTTCTACACCCAAATCTGGGGCTTTAATTTCCATGATATTCTCCAAATGTCAGCTTACTTATATTCATCGATCAATTCTGGTACAGGCAGCGGATTGGCATTGACCGACACCGCTGGCGCATCTGGGAAATAATCATAATGGGGCTGTGGCTGCCACGCAGGTGCTTGGTCAGCGTCAATACCAAAATCATCAATGGCTTGTTGTACCAAGCTTAACGCCACTTGACCTTCGTCTGCCAATTTTTTCAGTGTAGAAACCACAATGTGTTCGGCATTGACATGGAAGAAACTACGCAGCTGCTGACGAGAATCTGAACGCCCAAATCCATCAGTACCAAGCGTTACATAGCGATCAGCCTGTGGCAGCCACCCACGAATTTGTTCAGCATAATTGCGAATATAATCCGTTGCTGCCACAACCACCCCTTGATGACCAGACAACTGAGCGGTTATCCACGGTGTTTTTTGTTCGGCGGTTGGGTGTAAACGGTTATAATCATCGCACGCCATACCATCTCGGGTCAGCTCATTAAAGCTGGTTACGCTCCAAACGTTGGCTTTGATGTCAAATTTTTCAGCGAGCAAACGAGCTGCTTTTTGTACTTCACGCAAAATCACGCCAGAACCCAATAACTGTACTTGGGTAGAGCCGTTGTCTTCTAGTAGGTACATACCACGCTTAATACCTTCTTCAACACCAAAAGGCATGGCGGGCTGTTGATAGTTTTCATTCATCAAGGTGATGTAATAGTACACACGTTCACCTTCGCCATACATACGGCGCAATCCATCATGCACCACTACCGCAAGCTCATAACCAAAACAAGGATCATAAGTTACGCAGTTTGGCACGGTGCCAAAATGAATGTGTGAATGACCGTCTTGGTGCTGCAAGCCTTCCCCGTTGAGCGTGGTGCGCCCTGCTGTTGCGCCAAACAAGAAACCTTGTGCCTGACAGTCGCCTGCCGCCCAAGCCAAATCGCCCACACGTTGGAAACCAAACATAGAATAATAAATGTACATTGGAATCATCGGCAACGCATTGGTTGAGTAGCTGGTCGCCAAAGCAATCCACGCACTCATCGCCCCTGCTTCGTTGATGCCTTCTTCTAGCATATGTCCGTTTTTGGCTTCTTTATAACCCATCAAGGCATCAGCGTCTTCGGCAACGTAATTTTGTCCTGCCGCCGAATAAATGCCAAGCTGACGGAACATACCTTCCAAACCAAAAGTACGAGCTTCATCAGGAACAATGGGTACCACATATTTTTGTAGGTCTTTGTTTTTCAAAAGCGCTGACAAAAGACGTACAAATACCATCGTAGTGGACTGTTCTTTACCGCCACTGCCTTGTAGTACATTATTAAAAATAGACAGCTCTGGAATATCTAGCGCAATATGACCGCTACGACGTGTTGGCAAATGTCCGCCCAACGCTTGACGGCGACCCATCAAATATTTATATTCTGGGCTGTCTTCGCTAGGACGATAAAAAGGCAATTCTTTGAGTTGTTCATCAGTAAATGGCAAATCAAAACGATCACGGAAATATCTTAGACCGCTTTCGTCTAATTTTTTGATTTGGTGGGCTTTATTGACCGATTGAATTTGACTGGATAAGCCATAACCTTTGACCGTTTTAACCAAAATGACGGTGGGCTGATCTTTGGTTTTCATCGCTTCACTATAAGCGGCATACACTTTTTTGGGATCGTGTCCGCCACGGTTTAGGTGCTGAATTTCATCATCGGACATATCCTTGACCATTTCTTCCAGTTCTGGATATTTGCCAAAAAATTCTCTGCGAGTAAACGCCCCATCACGGGCTTCATAAAGCTGATATTCGCCATCAACCGCTTCTTCCATGCGGTGTTTTAATACCCCTGTATGATCTTTGGCAAGCAGTGCGTCCCATTTGTCGCCCCAAACCACCTTAATCACACGCCAACG
>JBHAZZ010000147.1:0-3672 GCA_041781275.1 Moraxella sp. | reverse complement strand
ACAGTGTTAACAAGCGATGAGATTTTGGCGATGATTGGTGATTAATTGACCAAATATTTGACTTAGCTCAAGCAATATCACAAATCCACCTTTAAAAATCCGCCAACAAGCCTTATAATAGCTGAAAGTTTATTTATCTCAATCAAGGAAAAATCCATGACCGACATCAACCCACAAATCAAAGAATTGATCGAAAACCAAATCAAAGATCATGCCGTGCTACTGTACATGAAAGGCACACCACAGTTTCCACAATGTGGCTTTTCTGCTCGTGCCGTCGAAGTGCTGACCCAAATTGGTCGTCCATTTGCGTTCGTTAATATCCTAGAAAATCCTGATATTCGTAGCACCTTGCCACTGATTGCCAACTGGCCAACTTTCCCACAATTGTGGGTCAATGGTGAGCTGATTGGTGGTAGTGATATCATGCTACAAATGTACCAATCAGGCGAGCTTAAGCCATTGATTGAAGAGCATACACAAGCGGTGTAATGTAATTTGACCTTTTGTAGACAATAACCTGGTTTTTTAACTGGGTTATTTTTTTTATTGCTTTTAAATAACTGATTGGATACAATCGTTATACCGTTAATTTACAAGGAATTGTTATGTTTCGCATCCTGCCGCTCGCCATCACTGTGGCGTTATTGACCGCTTGCCAGACAGTCGTTGCACCCATCGACACTCAAGTCGCCTTAAAATCTACTCAACCCACCACGACGCCAACAGGGGCAGATGCTTACGCACCTGAGCGTGCTACGGGATTGACTGAGCAAAGTGAGATTCATGCCAAAGACTTTATGATCGCCACTGCCAATCCTTTGGCGACCGAAGCAGGCTATGATATCCTAAAAAAAGGCGGCAGTGCTGTGGATGCGATGGTGGCTGCTCAGACGACGCTTAGTTTGGTTGAGCCACAATCATCAGGGCTGGGCGGCGGTGCCTTTGTGGTGTATTGGGATAACAAAACCAAGACTTTGACCACCTTTGATGGGCGTGAAACCGCTCCAATGTCGGCAACGCCTGAGCTGTTTTTGGATAAAGAGGGTAAGCCTTTAAAATTCATGGATGCGGTGGTCGGTGGTCGTTCGGTAGGTGTGCCTGCCGTACCGCTATTGATGGAAAGCTTGCATGGTCGCTATGGCGTATTGCCTTGGGGTAGTTTGTTTGATACTCCTATTCGTCTAGCTACTGATGGCTTTGAAGTATCGCCGCGTATGGCAATATCCATCAGCCAAAACGAACAATATCTTAAACGCCATGCCAAAACTGCCGAATATTTTTTGCCCAATGGGCAGGCTTTAAAGGCGGGGGATATTCTTAAAAACCCTGAATTTGCCGAAACGGTTAGTACACTTGCCAAAACGGGTTCACAACCATTTTATACAGGTAAATACGCCCAAAATATCGTTGATGTGGTACAAACTGGCGATAATGCAGGTGAGCTATCCATGGCAGATTTTGGGGCTTATAAAGTCATCCAAAGACAGCCTGTATGCGTCACTTACCGCGTGTATGAAGTGTGTGGTATGGGCGCCCCAAGCTCTGGCGGTATCGCTGTTGGGCAAATTTTAGGGATGTTAAATAATTTTGACCCAAGTCAAACAGGCTATCATGCCGATGGACTAAGACGGCTTGGTGATGCGTCTCGTTTGGCGTTTGCCGACCGTGATATGTATGTGGCTGATCCTGAGTTTGTTCCTGTACCAACCAAGTCATTGATTGGTAGCGAGTATCTCAAACAGCGTAGTCAGTTGATCGCCAGCAGCAGCCAAGCATTGAGCGAAGTTAAAGCAGGTGAGTTTGTACATGAATGGGTGGTAGGCGATGGTATGGAATTGCCGTCCACCAGTCATATTTCTATTGTGGACAAAGATGGCAATGTATTGTCAATGACCACATCGATTGAAAATGCCTTTGGTTCTACATTGATGGCAAATGGCTATTTGTTGAATAATGAATTGACCGATTTTAGCTTTGAGCCGACCAAAGAAGGTAAATTGGTAGCCAACCGTGTAGAAGGGGGTAAGCGCCCACGCTCATCGATGGCACCCACCATTGTACTAAAAGATGGCAAGCCTTATATGGCAGTCGGTTCGCCTGGTGGTAGCCGTATTATTGGCTATGTCGCCAAAACCATTGTGGCGTATAGTGATTGGAATATGGGTATTCAAGAAGCCATTTCTGCACCCAATGTACTTAATCGCTTTGGCAGCTATGAGCTAGAAAAAGACACGCAAGCTAGCAATTGGGCAGCTCCGCTTGAGCAATTGGGTTATAAAACGGATGTGCGAGAGCTTAACTCGGGCGTGCAAGCGATTGTAATTCACCCTGAAGGCTTGGTGGGTGGTGCTGACCCACGTCGCGAAGGTAAGGTTATGGGTGATTAGTTATCAGGCTTGTGTGCAGTTTAAATATCCAATCTGCTTAGGTTGGATTTTTTTTGGTGACTTGCCAATCTGTCATGGGCTTAGCTTGCAAATCCTACTTTTGTCCATATTAATACATAAGATGACAATAAGGACAACCCATGAACCCAATCAAGCAAATCTCCGAACAAATCCTAACGCTGTGCGAGACGCCAAATACCGCATTACAAGCTATTCATCTGATTATTCAGCATGGCGGTGCAGGCGAGCTGGCATGGCAAGTGGTGTATAACCGCGTGATGACGGATCGTGATGTCGATGGGGCGTATTATTTGGCGAATTTTGCCATGCAGGTGCAGGATTTGCCTTTTGATGGCTTGCCACTGGTTGAGCTTGTGCTCAAAGCGGGTGATGAGCATATGAAATTGGCATTACTTGACAAACTGCCTGATGATGCCAAAGCCAACCTGCAGACAATGGGTATTATCTAAAAAACCGCTGCGATGCATCACAGCGGTTTTAAGATTTATTGACAGCTTGCCTTGCCGGTTCGGTGGTTGATGGCACCTAGGCTTGCCAGCAGCTGCTGCATCTCAACATGACCACGGGTACACGCATAAGAGTAGGCGGATTGGTTATATGAACCCATTTTTGGGTCATTGGTGGTGGCGACCAAGTTTAGATTCGCTCCTTGGGCTGCCAAATATTTGACGGTTTCAAGGCGGTTGTTACTGGCGGCGACCATCACCAAAGTCTCGCCATCGCTTTCAACACTTTGGTCGTTAAGATCCACGGGCTGTTTGGCATTTAGTTGTTGGTGGACTTTTTTGACGATGTTGGTATTTTTGCCCAGTACCGCCGATTTCATGACATTATACACATCGCCTTTGTCGGTGGCGTATAGGTCAGCACCTTGAGCGATTAAATAATCCACCATATCTTCATAGCCGATAAATGCCGCCCAGCCCAGTGCCGTCTGCTCAAGACTGCCGACATCTTTGGCTTCAATGTTTTGACCGTTTTGCACCATGTGTTTGACGGTTGGCAAATCGCCACGTTTGACCGCATCAAACCACGCCGCATCTGGACCTGTAGATGGTTTATCATAAAACACACGCCAAGCCAGTTTGTTTTCGTTGGCGATGTCAAAATTTTCTGCATCGCTAAAGCGAAAGTTTTGGGCTGGGGTGGGCTTAGTTTGGCTGCTCTGAGCATGGTCAGGTGTTTGACCGCTGACACAGGCAGTTAATAGACAGCCCAAAGTGATGATGATGGGAAGTTTCATAAAATCTCCTAATGATTT
>JBHAZZ010000146.1:0-12317 GCA_041781275.1 Moraxella sp. | reverse complement strand
CTTGTAAATCTTGACCTTGTAAATCTTGACCTTGTAATTGGATTTGATTAGGAATCAGATGTTCAATACGAGCGTGGGCGGTCAAACGACAGGGGGGAATTTCTAAGTTTTTGATTTTTTGGAATTTTTCCGCCCATAGGACAATACCCATCATGGACAGGATATGGCGGTTTTGGTCGGGTGTGTGCGGCATATACATGATAAATCCACCATCACAAAACGTATTATTTTAGCATAAGTTACAACCTTGGTACACTTGACAACTTAAATGCCTTGTCTTGCAGTCATCAAAAGTTTGATTTTAAATCATTGATATATAAAATAAAAATAACATTAACCTTTTTTGATTCTCAGGGCGTTTGCCACCACCACCAAACTAGATAGCGACATACCAATGGCAGCCAGCCAAGGCGGTACATAGCCAAACGCCGCAGGAAGTAAAACCAGCGTGTTATAAGTGATTGCCCACCGCAAATTTTGACGGATAATGCGTTTGGTTTTTTGGGCAATACTGACCGCTTGAGCAATCGCCAAAAGTCGTCCGCCCAGCAGCACGCCATCAGCCGACACCTGCGCCAAATCTGCCGCCCCTGCCATCGCCACCGACACATTTGCCGCTGCCAGTACAGGAGCGTCATTAATGCCATCGCCCACCATCAATACAGTATGTCCATTATTTTGTAAGTCTTTGATATGATTTACTTTATCTTGGGGGGTTAGTCCATAATACGCCGTGTCAATGCCAAGGTTTTGGGCGGTGGTCAAAGCGTTGATGTTGGGGTCGCCTGTCAGCATGATGGGAGTGATGTTTTGTGATTTTAGCTTAGAAATCATGGGTTTAGCGTCTGTACGCACCACGTCATTAAAATAAAACCGTGCCAACGCCTGATACGTCTCGCCCACTTTTTTTGATAAAAGAACGGACATATTTGCCTGATAAGCGGACAAATCTTCTTGTAAAATGTCGGGTAAATTTTTTTGGTTTGGGCTTTGACCATCAAGCACAAATTTTTCATGTCCAATGCGATAACTTACCCCATCAATCACGCCTGCCACACCCCCTGCCGTATGATGGTATAAATCGGTAACTTTGGGCAAATGCAGTCCGTGTGTCGCTGTCAGTAACGCAGTTGCCACAGGGTGTTTTGAGCCCACTTCTAACGCCCCTGCGATTTTTAAGGCGGTTTCTTTGTCTGTTTGGTGGGTCAAACTTGCCAGTAAGTTGGCTTGTCCCACCGTCAGCGTGCCTGTTTTATCAAACGCCACATGGCTGATTTGTGATAAAGTTTCAATGGTATGTCCCCGTGTGGTCAAAAACCCCAGTGTCGCCAAACGGTTGGTCGCCATCGTCAGCGCAATGGGCGTGGCAAGCGACAACGCACAAGGACACGTCGCCACAAGCACCGCCACCGTCGCCCAAAGTGCTTGCTCTTTGTCTATAAACAGCCACACAAACGACACCAAGCACGACAGCACCAGCACCCGAGCCACGAACCAACGTGCCATTTTGTCGGCATCTTGGGCGATTTTGGGTTTTTCGCTCATGGCACGATTCATCAGGCGATCAATCAAGGCGATTTGACTGTCGTCCATTTTGGCAGTAACTAGCATAAAAAAGGGCTGAGCGTCATTTTGACTGCCACCGACCACTTTGTCGCCACGGGATTTGACCACCAAATCACTTTCGCCCGTCAATAAACTTTCTGACACGGTTGCCACATCAGACAGGAGTACACCATCGGCAATGATTTGCGAACCTGCTTCTATATAAATCACATCGCCCACAGTGGCAGACTGAGCAAGGATTTTTTCGCTGTCATCACGACTTTGATAAAAATGAGCAAACACAGACTTTTGCTTGTCATACCATTGTGTGATGTCATGGTTGTCCAGTTGTCCTTTGATGGATTTGTCCGCCAACGACGTATCTTGTAGCAGACGATGTACCAATACTGGCTCAATCACCACCAGATCGGATGCCAGATTTGATGCCTTCAGACGGGCATTTTGTTCTACATAACGCCCCGCTAACAAAAAAAAGATAAACATGGACACCGAGTCAAAATAAGTTTCCCCCGTGTGTGTCAAAGTGGCATAAGTGCTGGCAAAAAAAGTAATCAACAAAGCCACACAAACAGGCACGTCCATATTGACCTGACGAGCTTTTAGGGCGTTATATGCCGATAAAAAAAACGGCACGCCTGCATAAAACATCACAGGAATAGTAACAAACAGCGCCACATAGCGCAAAAAGTCCCTATGTTCGCTCATGATGCCCGAATATTCGCCAAAATACATACCAATGGAGAACATCATCGCTTGCATTGCCCCAAGTGCCGCCACCCCAAGGCGTATCAGCATTTGTTTGTTTTGTCGAGCAAGCAAAGCTTCGTGGGTGTCTTGGCGGTACGGTTTGGCGTCATAACCAATGGCGTGTATGGCAGACAAAATTTCACTGATGTTGCAGGCGTGTTCGTGCCATTGTACCCGCATACGCTGCTGCGTCAGATTGACTTGGCACGCCTTAACACCGTCAATTTTATATAAGCGACTTTCTATCAGCCATGTACAAGCACTACACCTTAATCCTGCCACCGACAATTCCGCCACACTTACCCCATCTTCCAAATACACAAATTGCGATTTGATGTCGGCATGGTCATAAGCGTCAAAGCCACTGCTTATCGGCAGCGCAGCGGTAGGACTGATTTCTCGGCGATCTAGATAATACTGCGACAGCCCCGCTTCTACAATGCTTTGAGCGGCAAGCTGACACCCCAAACAGCACATTTGTCTTGGCTTATCAAACACCACCGTAAAAAACGGCTCTTTGGGCAACACCTCCCCACAATGAAAACACAGCCCTTCATCAGGGATAAGTAAAGATTGCTGAATTTGATCGGGTGATGGTACGGTTTGGGTATTGGGGTGGGTTTGACTGGTCATGGCGGCTTAACGGAGCTTGACAAAAAAGGTCATTATAACAAATTTTACAGATGTGGCGACCATGAAACAACTTTAAGTAACTCAAGCGTAACATTCCACGGCTTTTCCACTTGCAAAAGTGAATATTTTAGGCGACAATCATCACATCACTAAATATATCATTTAACAACTCCTATGATAAAAACACACACGCACACCGCCAAGCGCCAACAAGGGCTGATGATGACTGGCTTTATTGCCTTGGTGCTTATCATTGCTTTGATTGTATTTTTGGCAATGTACACTTATAAACTCAATGCCGAAATTGTCAGCAAATTTGAAATACGCCGCTGGGACGTACCGGCTACGGTTTACTCTCGTCCACTGATTTTGTCTGCCGACAGTGTGGTCAGCGCCAGCGACGTGGAATACTGGCTACGCAAACTCAATTACGAACCCAAAGACAATGGCAAAACAGGCAGCTACAGCAAAAATGGCAACAGCTATACCATTCATACAAGGGGCTTTGATTATGGCGATGGCGACATTGACCCCAAACAAACCGTCAGATTGAGCTTTTCAGGCAACCGCCTAACCACCTTACAAAGCACCGTTCCCAACAGCGACGGCATGATCCGCCTTGAACCCATCAACATCGGGGGCATTTATCCTGAAAACAACGAAGATCGTATCATCTTAACCAAAGAAGAAGTCCCAAAACAACTGACCGACGCTTTGATAGCCACCGAAGATCGCAACTTTTATGAACATCATGGCGTGTCTGTGCGTGGTACAGCCAGAGCCTTATTATCCAACTTGCGTGGCGGTTCTACCCAAGGCGGTTCTACCATCACGCAGCAACTCATCAAAAACTTTTATTTAAGTTCAGAGCGCACATTCAAACGCAAAATCAACGAAGCCATCATGGCACTGCTGCTTGAACGTCATTACAGCAAACAAGACATTTTGCTCACTTACCTAAATGAAATCAATTTGGGGCAAAATGGCAACCGATCGGTGAACGGTTTTGGGCTGGCGTCGCAATTTTATTTTAACAAACCCTTGTCCGAGCTGCGCCTTGATCAGTATGCGCTGCTGGTTGGCATTGCCAAAGGCCCAAGTTATTATAACCCCAGAAAATACCCAGAGCGTGCCAAAGACAGACGCAACACCGTGTTGCACAATATGCTTGTCATGGGGCAAATTGACCAAAAAACTTACGAAAGCGCCATTGAAAAACCACTAGATGTGGTAGAAAAACCCACCATCGCCAAAAGTCAATTTCCTGACTTTTTTGATGCGGTGCAACGGGAACTTAAACGCTATTATAAAGACAAAGATTTGCGTACCGCAGGGCTGCGTATCATCTCAACACTCGATCCCATCGCCCAAGAAGCCGCTGACAACGCCATGAAATCGCAGCTTGCCCAACTTAGAAAAATCAGCAAAGCCACCGCCACCTTACAAGGGGCTTTGGTCAGCGCCGACCCCACCACAGGCGAACTTGTGGCGATGGTAGGCAGTGGCGATGAGTTTACAGGTTTTAACCGAGCCGTTGATGCCAAACGCCAAGTGGGATCGCTGCTTAAACCCGTCATTTATTTGACCGCCATACAGTCAGGCAAATATAACCTTGCCAGCTCTGTCAAAGACGAAGCGGTCTCTTACCCATCAGGGGGCAAATCTTGGACACCAAAAAATTATAGCGGCGCCAGTTATGGCAATGTGCCACTGATGACCGCCCTTGCCAATTCTTATAACCAATCAGCGGTCAATGTTGGCATGGAATTTGGACTAACCACCTTTAATAAACAACTTCATCAGCTTGGCATACGAGACGACTTGCCCGACTACCCATCGGTACTGCTCGGAGCGGTGGATTTATCGCCCATGGATATGCTAGGTATGTACCAAGTATTTGCGTCAAGTGGTTATCACACCCCCATTCACAGCATTAAACAAGTCATCAACGAAAAAGGGCAAGTGCTACAACACATTGATGACTATATCCAAACCACACAGCGCATTCCTGCTGAAGCGATGTTTGTTACCAATTATGCACTTAGCCAAGTCATCAAAGAAGGCACTGCAAAAGAAGCACTCACTTTGGGCAGCCATCTAAACCTTGCAGGCAAAACAGGCACCACCAACGACGCAAGGGACGCATGGTTTGCAGGCTTTAGTGGTAATTATGTCAGCGTGGTGTGGGTAGGTCGTGATGACAACAAACCCATTGGACTGACAGGTGGCAAAGGTGCTTTACCCATTTGGGTAAATTATATGAAACGCTTAAGTCTTGCCCCCGTCAAACTTGGCGAAAGCGACATACCCAACGACAAAGTAACGTGGACTTGGCTTGAAAATGGCACGGGCAGACTGTCCGAAGAAGGCTGTATGAGAGCGGTTTTTGTGCCAATTTTGACCCAATACACCCCCAAAGAATCCAGCGAGTGCCTATATGATACCGCCCGTGAACGCTACAACGAACAAAAATCCCAAGAGTTAGGCGACGAACTTATTGACACAGGCAACAGTTATGTAGAAGAAGAAAACACTTGGCAAGAAGCGCCCAGCAGCCCACCTGCCGACCCTGCTCCCACAGAAAGCGAAGGGGAAGTCAGCTATGGCACCAACAACACAGGCGAAGAAGCCACGCTATAATTCCCACTCATTACCCACCCATCAAAAAACGCTTACCCATGACAGATAAGCGTTTTTTGTGGTGTTTGGATTATTGGGCGACTGACTTATTGACAAATTCACTGACACAGCTTTGAATGGTTTTAGAAACAGCGGTTGCCACGATTTGCGTGCGAGCGTTTGGATCAACCACGGCTTGTCCCATTTCTACCAGTGTAATGCTTTGTGGGGCTTTTTGTGAAACACAGCCACATACTTTGTCTTCTAGCGACTGTTTTTGGGTGTCGGTCATCAAAAGACTGGCGGTTTTGTACAGTTGTTGGTTGTTTAATTCGGTGCGGCATTTGGTGTCCACCGCTTGAGTAAATAGCGCCATACCAACATTGGTGGCAGCTGTACCTGCTTGCGTGGTGGTGTTACTGGTGGTTGCACAGCCTGCCAATGTCAAAGCTGAAGCTGCAAGGGCAATCAGGGTGAATTTTTTCATAAAAACTCCAACGTTTAAAAAATATTCAATCGGTTATTCAATCGGATTTAAAGGGGCGACCACATCAGCATTTTGGGCTCTATGGCGCAAATAATGATCAAGCAGCACAATGGCAAGCATGGCTTCGGCGATGGGTGTGGCTCGCACCCCCACACAAGGATCATGACGACCTTTGGTAATGACATCGGTGGCATTGCCTTGCAAATCAATGGTTTTGCCTGCGGTGGTGATACTGGCGGTGGGTTTTAGGGCGATGGCAACACGAATGGTCTGCCCACTTGAAATACCCCCCAAAATCCCGCCTGCGTGGTTGGCACTAAATCCATCGGGGGTCAGCTCATCACGAGACGTATGCCCAAACGCTTGCGCCACTAGAAAACCATCGCCAATTTCTACCGCTTTGACGGCATTAATGCTCATCATGGCGTGAGCGATGTCAGCGTCTAGCCTATCAAACACAGGCTCGCCCAAACCTACGGGCACATTTTCGGCAAAAATCTCAAGTTTTGCGCCACAGCTTGTGCCTTCTTCTCTTAGCTTGGTGATCAGTGCTGCAAAGCGGGGGACGGCATGGACATCACCACAAAAAAACGGATTGTTATTGACTTCATTCCAGTCCAAGGTTTCCGCTTTTTCTGTGCCGATTTGGGTTACATGACCCCGAATGACAATACCCAAACGCTCTTTTAGGTATTTTTTGGCGATGGCGCCTGCCGCCACACGCATGGCAGTTTCACGAGCCGATGAACGTCCGCCACCCCGATAATCCCGAAAACCGTATTTCATGGTATAGGTATAATCGGCATGGTTGGGGCGAAAGGTATTGGCAATGTTGCCATAATCTTTGGATTTTTGGTCGGTATTACGGATAAGCAGTCCAATGGGTGTGCCTGTGGTTTTGCCTTCAAACACGCCAGAGATGATCTCCACGATGTCATCTTCACGTCTTTGGGTGGCAAATTTTGATGTCCCCGGTTTACGTCTGTCCAATTCCACTTGCAAATCCGCTTCACAAAGTGGTAAATTCGGTGGTACACCGTCCACAATCGCCATTAAGCCTGCGCCATGCGACTCGCCACAGGTGGTTACGCTAAACAGTTGTCCAATGCTATTGCCTGCCATAATTACCCCTGATTGTCCATTTGACGTTTAAACTCATCACGATACTCAAGCAGTTCATCTTGCGTGATGGCAAAAATACCACTGCCACCTTTGGCAAAGGTCAGCCAGTCAAATTGAATTTCAGGATACGCCTGACGTAGCGCCCATTCGCTGTCGCCCACTTCACACACCAAAAGACCATCACGGGTCAAATAATCGCTAGCGTGATACAAGATTTGATGTACCAAATCCAAGCCGTCTTGCCCCGCCGCCAAAGCGTGTTCAGGTTCATGCAAAAACTCAGGGGGCAGCTCTGCCATCACCGCAGCGTCCACATAAGGCGGATTGGTAACGATAAGTTCGTACTGATTTTCGGCAGGAATTTTGTCAAACAAATCACTTTCAAGCAAATTCACCTGATGGGTCAGTTCATGATGTTCTACGTTGGTCCACGCCACTTCTAAAGCGTCTTTATCAATGTCGGTGCCGTCCACGTTGGCGTCAGGAAACGCTTTTGCCAAAGCGATGGCGATACAGCCTGAACCTGTGCACAAATCCAAAATCCGCTCTGGGGGCGAAAGCTGCAATTCAGGCAATCCATGAGCAAAAAATGTGGATTTGTCGGCGGTATCCACATCAAAATACGGATAAAATTTTTGATTTATCAGTTCAGCGATGGGCGATCTTGGGATAAGCACCCTTTCATCTACATAAAACGGCAAATTACAAAAATACGCCAAATTAATCAGATACGACAATGGTTTACGCTGAATGATACGTTCACAAAGCAATGTCAATACCGCTTGTTTTTCGCTGTTGGTCAAACGACATTCCAAAATTTCAGGGCTTGCTTCCCATTCAAGCGACAAAGAATGCAGTACGATCGCCGCCGCTTCAGCAAAATCATCGGTAGTTCCTTGAGCGACCACCACATCATATTGACGCAATTTGCTCACCACAAAACGAATAAAGTCCCGAATGGTAAACAGCACTTCTTGAGCTTCGTCTATTTCGCTGTATAACTGGGCAATTTCATCAGGGCTTAATTGCCCATCGTGAATCATGGGTTCTGCATTGTCCATTGGCACTTCTAAAAAGTCGCTCATAACCGCCTTACACTATAAAAATATATAAAAAATAAAAGCCATATAGTAAATGACTTTCGCCTTTTTTACAAGATCGAACCCATGAAATTACAATACGCCTTGAGTTTTCAGCCATAACCTTTTACAATGCTTTTGCTATTTTAATTTGACACGATTGGAAAAAATTGTATGACAGCTCAAGACGATTTGCAGATGGACAGCTTTGGTGAACTGATTGAACGTTTGCCTTTTTGTTTGCCAGATGACATCAGCCCCCAAACTTTTTTGCAAGATTATTGGCAAAAAAAACCGTTACTTATCAAAAATGGCTTGCCGGCTTTGGTGGGTATGTTTGAGCCGACCGACGTATTGGATTTGGCGACAGAAGAAGGAGTATCTGCACGCCTTATCACTCAAAACGACAATAATCCCGATGAATGGACGCTTAAAAATTCTCCCCTTAGCGAAAACGACTTACAACGCACCCCCAAATTATGGACGGTGTTGGTACAAAATTTGGAACAATGGTCGCCTGAACTTGGTCAGCTTTGGCAAGCCTTTGATTTTATTCCAAAATGGCAACAAGATGACATCATGGTATCGGTCGCCCCCAAAGGTGGTAGTGTCGGCAAACATTATGACGAATATGACGTGTTTTTGGCGCAAGGCTATGGCACCAGACGTTGGCAGCTGGGCAAAATGTGTAGCCCCGACACCCCTTTTGTGCCCGATCAGCCGATACGCCTGCTGGACGACATGGGCGACATCATTTTTGATGAAGTGCTACAAGCGGGTGATGTTTTGTATGTACCGCCTTGTTTGTCGCATTATGGGGTAGCAGGTGATGACTGTTTGACCTTTAGTTTTGGATTTCGCCGACCCAATGTGGTGCAACTGCTTGACGAAGTGGCAGACGTCGCCACCTGTCATCACGCCCTATTTTCGCCACTGACACTCCCCCAAGCCTTGCAAGACAGCCCAAATGTGCTTAGTGATAACAGCATTCACGCCATCAAAGAAGCCCTTATCAGCACCTTAAACTCCCCCACAGGCGATGACATCATACGCACTGCCGTTGCCGAACTTGTCAGCCGCAGACAGTACGAATTAATCTCTTTTGAAGACGCCATTAGCAAAGATGAACTGCGTCAGCGTTTGGGACACGGTGAATGTTTGTTTATCAATCCTGCAAGCCGTTTTGTTAATGTCCGTGATACATGGTTTGTTAATGGCGAACCAGTGCATTTTGATGAAACGACGTTGGCTGTTTTGACCACGTTGTTAGATGGCACGGCGTTGACTTTTGATGATGTGGCAGAACCAATGTACGAGACACTCACTCAATGGGTTAATGATAATTGGGTGATTTTATACTAGGGTCTCCTAACATTTCGTATTTGCCCTTAAAGCTGAGAAAAATCGCAAAGTTTAGACCTTTGAAAAACTGCCAAAAGACTGGTGATTTGCCGGTCTTTTTACGCTTTGAACTTTCCCTTTACAATACAGAAAACTTAGTTAAAAAAAGCCTAAAAAAGTGGTGGTTTTGTCAAATTTCCCCAAATAATTTATGCTAGAATACGCCGATGATTCAGCAATAAAAAGAGTAAACAATGAATACACCCTTATCCCAGCAACATGGATTTAGCGTATGGAAAATGCTACCGTGGTTGGTTGTGGTCATTCTTGCAGGCGCACTGATTTGGGTTGCCCAAAACCCCAAACAGCACGGCAATGAACTGCAAGGCTATCTGCCCAAACAGCTACAAATCACCCCCGAGCCAGAAGCCACGCCCAGCCAAAACACAGCCGCCACACCAGAGCCCACTCCTGCGCCTGCGCCTGCTTGGCAGCCCACTTTGGATCAAAATCCCAAAATCAATCCCGACGCTGCCGCCCCCATCAGCTCTTACCGACAAGCCGTAAGCCGAGCGTCGCAGTCCGTGGTGAATATTTATACCACTCAAAAAATCCAAAATCCCTACAACGATCCTACCCTACAACAGTTTTTTGAGTATTATGGGCAAGGCTATGAGCATTCACAAAATTCCAGCAGTCTAGGTTCTGGGGTTATCGTCTCCAAAGATGGTTATATCGTAACCAATGCTCATGTCATAGAAAAAGCCGACGAAATCATCGTTGCCTTTAATGACGGACAAAAACAAAAAGCCACCATCGTCGGCAGTGATACTGACAGTGATTTGGCGGTGATTAAGGTGGAGATGAATAACCTAACACCTTTGGCGTTTCGTAGCGAACCCATTGAAGTGGGCGACGTGGCGCTTGCCATCGGCAACCCCTTTGGTGTTGGACAAACCGTTACCCAAGGCATCATCTCTGCCACAGGACGGGCAGGATTGGGCGTGAGCTCTTTTGAAGACTTTATTCAAACAGACGCAGCCATCAACCCTGGTAACTCAGGCGGTGCACTCGTTGATGCCAATGGTGCACTCATCGGCATTAATACCATGATTTATTCTCGTTCTGGTGGCAGCGTGGGTATTGGTTTTGCCATTCCAACCAGCATTGTAGAACAGGTCATGAATGGGCTTATCACACATGGCAAAGTCAGTCGTGGTTGGCTAGGTGTGGAGCTTGCCCCCGTCAATACCAATCCTGCCAACTTAACCCAACAAGCAGGAGTTACCATCGCTCGAGTGATTGCAGGTGGTCCTGCCGACAAAGCAGGATTGGTGATGGGCGACGTGATTTTGTCCATCAATAACACCCCCATTCAAGACCCCAACACCTTGATTGGTGTGGTCGCCCGCACTGCCCCAAATGGCTCTATCCCCATGGTCATCAAACGAGATGGCAAAGAACAAACCCTAACCATCACCGTGGGTGAACGCCCAACACAAACCAGTCAAGAAACAAGACGGGAATTAACCCCCGAAGAAAGAGCGTTATTAGAGCAGCTACTTCGCCAAGAACAGCGTTAATTCCCAATCAGCTCCAAACAAGTCAGCCCACAAAACTGGCTTGTTTTTTTTGTGTTTATGAAATTTTTTGGACGTAAATTATTAAATCACTCATAATAATCTACCAGTTGTTAATTCTTTAAAATCATTATCATCTTCTCCTGTGATTTTTGATGTAGTGATTTGACGATAATATTTTAAAAAATCAAATAAAGTGCCAAATTCTCTAACTGTATCTTCATTGGTATCCCGTTCATAGACAATACCATTATAATCTGATGCAAACATAAAATAAGAAATAATATTTTCATTAATTCCTGCAATAGTAATTATCTTTTTTTCAACAACATTACCAACAATATCAACAAAATATTTACAATCTGGATCGTGATACAATTCTACCCTTGACTGTTCTCCAAAGGAATATTCTGTACCTGTATCATATATAGATATATAATCTCCCGACAATATTCCACCAGAACATTTGCCCATTGTCATCAACAGTTCTTTAAATTGACCGTGAATAGGGAAATTGTATTTTTGTTCAATTTGTCTAATTTCATCTTCTGTATAGCCTTGAATAAGTTCAGGGCGTTCAATGAAATTATTTCTTGGATTTTTAATACTTAATAAAGTTTCAATTAAATTGCTCATAAATTACTCCAATGTTTATTAAAGCAATCTACCATACATCGGATATTTTGAGTTTTCTACAACTGTTCTGTAAATACCTTCTCTATGCCAAATTAAAAAATCAAACAAAGTACCAAATTCTGTTACTGTTTCTTCATTAGTGTCCCATTCATAGACAATATCATTGTTATCTGCCGCCAACATAAAATAGCCAACAATATGTTCATTGATACCAGCTATACTAATCATTTTTCTTTTTACAATATCACCTACAATATCAATAAAGTATTTACAATCTTTATCGTTATATAAATCAATTCTTGCTTTTTCTCCAAAGGAATATTCTGTACCACTACTATATATACATATTTCACTACCAGCAACCAAACCACCAGAACATTTACCCATTGTCATTAAAAATTCTTTAAATTGACCATGAACAGGAAAATCGTATTTTTGTTCAGTTTGTTTAATTTCATCTTCTGTATAACCTTGAATAAGTTCAGGGCGTTCAATGAAATTATTTCT
>JBHAZZ010000145.1:0-12380 GCA_041781275.1 Moraxella sp. | reverse complement strand
TGTTTGGCAGCCACCATATAAGAATGACACATATTGTTGCCATCGCCCACCCATGTTACGGTTTTGCCTGCGATGTCGCCACGATGTTCAAAAAAGGTTTGCATATCGGCAAGTAGCTGACAGGGGTGAAAATCGTCAGTCAAGGCATTGATGACAGGTACGCTAGAGTGGCGAGCAAAGGTTTCTACACGACTGTGAGCAAACGTGCGTATCATCACGATGTCCACCATGCTGCTGATGACTTTGGCGGTGTCTTCAATGGGTTCGCCACGTCCCAACTGGGTATCATTGGGGGACAAAAACAGCGCCTGACCACCAAACTGCCCCATGCCTGTTTCAAAGGAAACTCGGGTACGAGTACTGGATTTTTCAAAAATCATTGCCAAAGTGCGACCAACAAAAGGGCGATAAATTTCACCGTCATGTTGCATTTGGCGAAGCTGGCTGGCTCTTTTAAGTAGCTGTTTTAATTCGTCCTTACTTAAGTCCATCAAGGTTAAAAAATGGCGTACGCTCATCATAAGCTCCAAAGTTAAAAGATTAAGTATAGCACCGCTTTTGGGGGTTGGCTAGGGTGTATTGCTGTTTTATTGTTCGTTTTTAGATGAGTTGGCGTAAAGGGCGGTTGGTGGTACGACAAAACAGCTCATAACTGATGGTGTTGGCGCACATGGCGATTTCGTCAGCGCTTGGGCTGTTTCCCCACAAAATAACGTCCGTACCAACGCCCAAATGCTTTGGCACATCGCTTAAATCAACCATCAGCATATCCATCGCCACCCGTCCGATGATGGGGGCTTGATGGCTGCCTTTACCATCAATCAAAGTTACCCATGCCCCTTGAACCACTCTGGGATAGCCATCGCCATAACCGATACTGACAACCCCAATACGGCTTTTGGTGGTGGCTGTCCAAAGTGCGGCGTAACCAACACTTTGCCCTTGGTCTAGGTGATGAATTGCCATGAGTTTGGCGGCAAGCGTCATGACAGGTTGCAATCCCAAATCCTTTGCCGTACCTGTGGCGATGGGGTTTGCCCCATATAAAGCAATGCCTGTGCGTACCCAGTCATGATGAGCATGAGCAAAATTAAACACCCCCGAAGAGTTGCACAGCGAGCCTTGTATGCTTGGGTCTAGGGTGTGTTTTAGGTGCTCAAGCATGGTCTGAAAAGCGGTGATTTGTTGGTCATTTAAGGGGTGCGCTTGGTCATCGGCGCAAGCAAAATGACTGGTCAAAATCAGCTTGTAGCCTTTATCGTGAAGCAATTTGGCAACGGTCGGGATTTCATCTTGGGTAAATCCCAAGCGGTTCATGCCCGTATTATATTTTAGCCAAAGGGTGCAGGTGGGGCTGTTTGCTGGGGGCAGGTGCTCGATTGCCCAGTCGGCTTGCGCTTTGCTATGGATAAAGCAGCCAAACCCAAGCTTGCACGCTTTTTGCCATTCGTCTTGGCTAAATACCCCTTCGGCAAGCACAATCAGTTTGGACTGTCCTTGCGCTTGACATAGCTCATAAACTTCTACCCCTTCATCAAAGGTCGCCACCCCAAAACCGTCGGCATCTAAAAGATTTGGGACGACATTTGCCACGCCATGTCCATAAGCATTGGCTTTGACCATGGCAAGCACTTTGGTGGTGGGGGCAAGTTTTTGTTTGATGACGGACAAATTGTGGCTTAGGGCGGCTTGGTGGATACTTAAGGTGGCACTGCGCATAAGATACTCTTATTTAAACTTTTGCTATAAGGGGTTGGGGTGCTTCATTGTAAAATAAACCGCCAAAATTTTTAAGATGATGATGAATGTATCAATTAACATTTGGCGGTAAAATCAGCACGTCCCAATACTATTCTTCTTCAAAATCGGCAGGAACAAATTCAGGGTTGTCAAATTTGGTAAATTCACCAATAAACCGCAAAGGAATTTTGCCGATGGGTCCATTACGCTGTTTGCCGATGATGAGTTCGGCTTGTCCTGCCACTTCTCTTTTGCTTTTTTCGTCTTTGCGGTACACTTCTTCACGATAAATAAACAAAATCAAATCAGCGTCTTGTTCAATCGCTCCTGACTCACGCAAATCCGCCATCACAGGGCGTTTGTCGTTACGGGTTTCTAAGCCACGGTTTAACTGCGATAAAGCGATGACAGGGCAGTTCATTTCTCTTGCCAAAGCTTTTAAGCTGCGAGAAATTTCGCTGATTTCTTGGGTGCGGTTGTCTTGTTTGTACCCTGGTACTTTCATCAGTTGTAAATAATCTACAATAATCATGCCAATGCCGCTAGTGTGATTTTTGGCGATACGCCGACAGGTGGCACGCATTTCTGATGGCGACAGGTTGTTGCGGTCGTCCACATACAAATGAAAATCCTGAAAAAACGACACGCCGTTGGCAAAACGTATCCATTCTTCTTCACTCATGCTTGCCGAACGTAGGTTGGTTTGGTTGATTTGTTGCATGGACGACAGCATACGCATCAAGATGGCTTCCGATGGCATTTCCATAGAAAACACCACCACTGCTTCACCATTGGCCAAGGGAATTTCGGCAAGGTTCATGGCAAAAGTGGTTTTACCCATAGAAGGACGAGCCGCCACGATGATGAGATCGCCGTCTTGCAGTCCTTGGGTTTTGTTGTTCAACTCCAAAAAGGGCGTTTCAAGACCGAGCATCATTGAGCCTTGATTTTTGATGTGTTGTAATTTGTTTACCAAATCCACCAAAATGTCATCAGATTTTCTCACCCCTTGTTTGTTGTGTTTGTTGCTGTAACTTTCGCCAATTTGAAAAATGTCTGCTTCTACCAAATCCAAAATTTCACCAATGCTTTGTTTTTTGGGGTGATAGGCAAGCGACAGCATATTATTGGCGCTTTTGATGAGTTTGCGATAAACAGAAAATTCTTTGACCCGTTCGGCATAAGGCACAAGGTTGAATAAAGTGGCGGGGCTTTGGTTGATTTGCATAAGATACGCTTCCCCGCCGATTTGCTCCAGCAAATTTTGTGTGGCAAGGTAGTCATAAACCATGATGGTGTCATAGGGCTGCTCTACACGGTTTAAATGACTGATGGCTTCAAAAATCAGTTTGTGGCGGTCGCCATAAAAGTCGTCAGCACTGACAACCCCATCAACTTTATCAAAGGAATCATCAATGCTCATCAAGGACGCCAGCAGCGCCCGCTCAATGTCCATGTTGTGTGGCGGTTGTAGGTTTAGTAGGTCGTCTTTGGATTTATCGGAAGTTTCGGTGTTCAAGGATTGTTCAGTCATAATGGTGATGGGTGTCAAAAAAAAGGGCGATTTTATCATAAAAGCCATAAAAAGGGCTTTTGAAAAAATCAATCAATCGTTACAATAAACTCCCCCAAAGCAAACATACGAGAAACCCCTTATGACACATACATCGCTGCCTTTATTCATCACCACAGGAGAGCCTGCCGGTATCGGTATGGACATTGTGTTGGACAGATTGGTTAATTTTCAAACCGATAATACGCTGATCATTGGCGCTGATAAAGACGCTTTTTATGAACGCAGTTTGTTGTTGCAACGTGTTGGCAAAATCACCACATTGCCCAAATTTGATGTCTTGACGCTTGATGAGCTGCCCAGTACCGATTTGTCCGCTTTGCCAAGTCGTTATACACTGCTGCACATTCCTTGCGCTGATAAAGTCGTAGCAGGCGTGGCAAATTCCAAAAACGCCCCAATGGTAGAGCATCAGCTTGCCGTTGCCACAGATCTTGCCATGAGTGAGCGAGTGTCCGCCATCGTTACCGCTCCCCTTGCCAAATCGGTGATGATAGATGGGGGTGTGTGTCTTGATGATGGGACGCTGTTTAGTGGGCATACCGAGTATTTTATGCAAAAGGCAAAATGTGAAAAGGTGGTGATGATGCTTGCCAATCACACCATGAAAGTGGCATTGGTTACCACGCATTTGCCCCTAAAAGACGTGCCAAACGCCATCACGCCCCAAGAAATTCGCCGTACTATACAGATTACCCACGATTATTTTGTACAAAAAATGCACATAAGTCGTCCAAAAATCTTAGTATGTGGGTTAAATCCCCATGCCGGCGAAGGCGGACATCTTGGCACAGAAGAAGAAACCATCATCAATCCTGTGTTAAGGTCATTTCAAGAGTCGGGCATGGACATTTCTTTGGCGCTGCCTGCTGATACGTTATTTACACCAAAGTATCTACAAAACGCTGATGTTGTCATTGCCATGTATCACGATCAAGGGCTTACTCCCCTAAAATCACATGGCTTTGGCGACACGGTCAATATCACGCTAGGACTGCCTTTTATTCGCACGTCGGTGGATCATGGTACGGCGCTGGATTTGGCAGGTACGGGCAAGGCAGACAGCAGCAGCTTAGGGTGTGCTTTGCAGATGGCAGCATCTTTTGTGTAGCTAAGTTGCTTCTTTATAAGCAGTTTGGCGGTTTGGGTAGCCCTGCCAGACGATTGACATGACGAGCCACAAGCCCCGTATTAAATAAGCTTTGTAATTTGGCGTTGTCAATTTGGTCATCGGGCAAGGTTTGCTGTAAGTATTTGATCAGTGGACGGGTAGATGGGCTATGATGAAATTTATCAAAAAGCTCCCGAACCGTGGTCAAAATGCGATAATGCTCATCGCTTAGGCGAACGTCTAACGTATCGGCAAGGGTTTGGGCGATGCTAGGTGTCCAAAGACGATGATCAACCAAATGTCCGTCTTGATCTAAAGTGATTGGGTCTAAGGCGATGTGTTCTAAGGCGATGTGATCTAAGGTTTGATGTGCTGATTGGTTGGTCATGTGTGGCTCTAAAAAGTTAAAACGCTGTCAAAATCTGCGGTTTGATGGTCGGGGGCAGGGCATAACATGGCTTGAATGTCGTCATCTAGGCTTGCAAATTCATCAGGTGTAAAAGTCGCCCAAGCTGTACCCATGTCATACAAATCCAAAGACTGCACCATACCATAAAGACGGCTGTTATTGTCTTGTAATACCGCAATGCTTTTGTCTTTAAAAAGTAATTGCACCGCATGATCAAAACTTGCCAAAACAAATGCCAAAGCAATGGCTTCATAAGCGACAAGTTCGCTGTCTGTTTCTATATTGATTAAAAATTTCATCTGTTTGCCCTTAAATTGCACCACTAAAATTGTACCACACAGGTATCGTCATCAATCGCCATCGCAAGCTCCCCAAGTCCTACCAAATGAAAGGCTTCGTGCAAGTTGTCGCCCGTGAGATCGTGGCGTTTGGCGTTGTCTTGGTCGGTAACTCCCCGAGCAAGGGCGGTGCTGACACAAACGGGCAAGGACAGATCATAAGTCTTTGCCAAAACCGCCCAAGCACCCGTCAAATCAAACACATCGGCACTTTGCCACTGTAGGCGATTGGCGGTATAAGCCCCATCTGCATAAAAAAACACCGACACAGGTTGCCCTTTTTCTAGGCGTGTGCGAGTGTATTCTAAGGCTTGTTTGCCTTTTGTAGTGTGGGGCGATGACGTGATAAGAATAAAAGTTTTTTGATTCATGGCGTATTTTTTAAAAATTGATTACAATTATCATTGGGCTTGGGGCTTTGTCATTTGATGGTGCTGATAAAATCATGCTTTATAGATTTTTACCAAAGCAAATGAGTATTTTGTGGCTATTTTAACAGTAAATGACACACAGTGGCTGATTTTTTATTGTCAAAGCTGTCAGTGCTTTTTGGTCATCAATTTTTTTTAAAATTTGATGGTTGTTATATTTTTGATGGTAAATATCCCTTTGTTATGCCCTGTACTTGATATGATGATGGGTGATGTGTCAAAATTTCTTTAAGTCTAACAACCAAACCGCCCAAACCAACCGTTATTTAAGCAGTCAAAATAAGGCAAAACCATGAACACCACGTTTAATCCAACCCCGTCTATGATTGCAAGTTTGGCGCTTGCCAGTCCTTTTGCGTCCACCATTTACCAAAAAGACCCTCAAACCGCCCATGATTTTTTGTCGCCGATTTATCATAAAGCGTTAGATGGTGTGGATATGCAGCATTTGATTGCTCAGTTTGTGGGCTTAGGCGAACTGCCCAAAGATGAGCTGTATCGGCTTGACGAAAAAGACATCGCCAAAGGCTTAAGACAGCTTCGTAAGCTTTTGATGTTAAAGTGGATTTGGCAAGACGCCCTAAACGAAATCAGCCTTGAGCAGATGACGCTTGAACTGTCTTTGTTTGCTGATGCCTGTATTTGTTTTGCCAAAGATTATATGTATCAGTGTCTGCTACAAAGATACGGTAACCCAAAAACCACGTTGGACGGACATAAGGTGATGGACGAATTTGCGGTCATTGCCATGGGGAAACTTGGGGCAAAAGAGCTGAATTTATCCAGCGACATTGATTTGATTTTTATTCATGTGGGCGTTGGCGACACAGATGGCAAAAAAAGCATGGATACCCAAAAATTCATGACCAATCTGGGGCGGGGTATCATTCGTTTGCTTGGCGATGTCAGCGAACATGGCTTTGTGTTTCGGGTGGATATGCGTCTGCGTCCTTGGGGAGATGGTTCGCCCCTTGTGATGACTTTGCCTGCACTACAAAAGTATTTTAGCCAACATGGGCGGACGTGGGAGCGGTTTGCGTGGCTAAAAGCAAGGGTGGTAAATCCTGTCAGTGAGACGTTTTATCAGGCGCTGATGACAGTGCGTAGAACCTTTGTACATCGGCATTATGTGGACTACACTGCCTTTAGCGCTCTGCGAGAAATGAAAACCATGATTGTCAATCAGCAAGTTCAGCGTCAGGACTTGGACAATGTCAAATTGGGCATGGGTGGCATTCGTGATGTGGAATTTATCGTACAGGCGTTTTCTTTGATTTATGGCGGACATCATGCCAGTATTGGCGACGCTCGTGCCTGTTTAGACAGCATTGCCGTACTTGCTGAATTTGATTATTTAAGTCAAAATGAAGCGTCCGATCTTGAGCAGGCGTACCGTTTTTTAAGGCGGTTAGAGCACGCCATACAAGCCCGTCATGATGAGCAAACGCAAAAATTACCCAAGGACGATGACGAATTAAGTGCACTGGCGCAAACGTTGGGATTTGACACTGTGGCGGCGTTTTATGACTGTCTCAACACACACCGCCAAAAAGTGCGAGAGCCTTTTGAAAAAATGGTTACCGACAGACAAAACCTATCACAAACATCGGTCAGCAGTGATGACGCTTATGAAGCACTCAAAGAGCTGCTTGGTGATGAAAGCATGGGGCTGTTGGACGAATTTTGGTCATCACGATTGGTAACAGGACTGGACGATGAACCCAAAACCCGCCTACAAACTGCTTATCCGATTTTGTTACAAGCGTTATTGACCCACGCCCAAACAGCAGGGGTAGAGCGGGCGAGTGTGGCACTGCCACGGCTGATTACTTTACTTGAAGCGATTTGCAGACGCTCTATTTATCTTGTGATGATGGCAGAAAACCCCACCGCCACCCAAGAACTTGTACCCATGCTGTCGGCAAGCCCTTGGATAGCCAAAGAGCTGGCACTGCACCCCATGCTTTTGGATAATTTTTTACAAAAACGCTTTTTGAATTTGCCCGACAAAGCCGAACTGACCGACATTTTACGCCAAAGTGTGCTAAGGGTTGAGCCGTTTGATGATGAAACTTATTTGTCTGCCATTCGTGCTTTTAAAAAAACCCAAGTGCTTGCGGTGGCGACCGCAGACGTGCTTGGACTTCGCCACATCATGAAAGTGTCGGACAGTTTGACTTTTATCGCTGAAGTGGTGTTACAGTCGGCTTTGGAGCGGGCATTTGTGGAGCTGACACAAAAACACGGCTTTCCCAAATTGCAATCAGGCGAGCGAGCCAGTGAAGAGAATTCAGGCTTTGCCATTATTGGTTATGGCAAACTTGGTGGGCTTGAGATGTCTTATGCGTCGGATTTGGACGTGGTGTTTTTGCATAATATTGATGAAAAAGCCGACACCGATGGCGAAAAAGCGGTCAGTGGCATGAAGTTTGCGTCCCGTATTGTACAAAAAATCATCAGTTATCTGACCACGCAAACCCGAGACGGTCGGGCGTATGAACTGGATATGCGTCTGCGTCCATCGGGCAATGCAGGCGTGATGATTGTGTCTGTGCACGCTTTTGCCTTATATCAAGAACAAAAAGCGTGGGCATGGGAACATCAAGCTTTGGTACGGGCAAGGGGCATTACAGGCGATGGGGCAGTGCTTGCCGAATTTGACAACATCAGAAAACAAATACTCACCAAAGCCAGACAAAAAGAGCAAGTGCGACAAGACGTGCTACAAATGCGACAAAAAATGCAAAGTCATCTTGGTACACAAGACAAAGGCGCTCATCAATTCAACATCAAACAAGATTTTGGCGGTTTGGTGGACATTGAATTTTTGGCACAATATATGGTATTGGCGTATGCCAGCGAATATCATGAATTGGCGGTGTGGTCGGACAACGTGCGAATTTTTGAGACGGTGGCAAAAACAGGGCTTTGGTCGCAAGAATGGTGCGACAAATTGACCGAAACTTATTTGTTATTACGCCAAAAAACCCACGAATTGGCATTGTCCGACAAAAAAATCATCGTTGATGACGAAGCGTGGGAAGAAATTCGCACCTTTGTCAGAGACGTGTGGGGGCAAGTGGTGGGCAGTTGATGACCTAAGTTTGTACACCAAGACAGCCAATCAAGTGATGATGGGCTCTTGGTGTGGGGTTTTGTTTTTATGTAAATTTGAAAATTTATAGATAAATCAATGAATTGTAAATAAAGTTGAGTTTGTTTTGGCATAAAAAATTCATGTCAAGATGTCCTAATGTGGGGTTTTGGTAGGATTATCAAATGAAAGTAAAAGTTTACCAAATCAAACGCTTAATTAAGGAACAATGATGGCAAAAGCCAAATCCAGTTATGTTTGTCAAACTTGTGGGGCAAATTACGGCAAATGGTCGGGGCAATGTACCGATTGTGGTGAGTGGAACACGCTGATAGAAGCCCCAAATGTCGCCATGCCCCACCATAAATCCGCCCCAAAACCACAAAAGAGCGTCAAAACCGCCAACTATGCAGGGGCGGTATCGGGGGTGATGAACCTAAGTGAAGTGGGGGTAACGCTTGAAACTCGTATGCCAACGGGAATTGGCGAGTTTGATAGGGTGCTTGGGGGTGGACTGGTGGCAGGATCGGTGGTGCTGATAGGTGGCGACCCTGGTATTGGCAAATCCACAATCTTATTGCAAACCGCCATCAATATGGCAGCCAGTGATTCATTGGCGGGCAGTGCTTTGTACATCACGGGCGAAGAAAGTTTGTCGCAAGTGGCGATGCGTGCGGTACGTTTGGGGCTACCGACCGACCGTTTGCGTGTTTTGGCAGAGACCAATGTTGATACCATTTGTGCAGCGCTGACTGCTGAGCAACCTGCCATTGCGGTGATTGATTCCATTCAGACTTTATTTACCGAAATGATTGCGTCTGCCCCTGGGGGTGTGGCGCAGATTCGTGAATCGGCAGCGATTTTGACCCGTTTTGCCAAACAAACAGGTACGGCGCTGTTTTTGGTGGGTCATGTCACCAAAGAAGGGGCGCTGGCTGGCCCTCGTGTACTTGAGCACATGGTGGATACGGTGCTGTATTTTGAAGGGGAGTCCGATAGCCGTTTTCGTATGATTCGTGCGGTCAAAAAACGCTTCGGGGCGGTCAATGAACTGGGTATTTTTGGCATGACTGATACAGGATTAAAAGAAGTCGCCAACCCATCAGCGATTTTCCTAAGTCGTTATGATAAGCCCATTGCAGGCTCGGTGGTGATGGTCAGTCGTGAAGGTACTCGCCCTTTACTGGTAGAAGTGCAAGCACTGGTTGATGACGCTCATGGGCAGCCAAGACGTATGGCACTGGGTCTGGATTATCAACGTCTTGCCATGCTTTTGGCGGTCATGCACCGTCATGGCGGCATTCATACCAGTGGCATGGACGTTTATGTCAATGTGGTTGGTGGTGTTAAAGTGATGGAGACAGGCTCGGATTTGGCGGTGCTTCTGGCGTGTGCGTCTAGCATTCGTGAAAAGCCGCTGCCAAGTCAGCTATGTGTGTTTGGAGAAGTGGGGCTGTCGGGGGAGATTCGTCCTGTGCCAAACGGTCAAGAACGCCTAAAAGAAGCCATGAAACATGGGTTTACCCACGCCATCATTCCAACTGCTAACACCCCTAAGGCGGCAAATCCCCAATTTAAAGACATTCGCATTGTGGCGGTAGATAGGCTGGACGAAGCCATTTTTAAGGCGTTTGAATTAAATTAAAAAAATTTTTAAAAAACGCTTGACTTTGGGTGAATATCCTATATAATACGCAGCATGTCAAACGGACAACCACTCATGCCAGTGTGGTGAAATTGGTAGACACGACGGATTCAAAATCCGTTGCCCTTAAAAGCGTGTCGGTTCGAGTCCGACCACTGGTACCATCTAAAGTTTATGGTTATCTATAAACTTACCAAACCCCAAGATTGATAAGATCTTGGGGTTTTTGTTTGTCTATGTTATTTATTATCATTTGATTAAATAGGACGTGAATCATGAGATATGTTTATTTATTGGTGTGTTCTTTGATTTTTATTCAAGGGTGTAGCAATCATACAAAACTCAATCAACAATTCAGCACAAATAATCATCTTTCTAAAAGGGATTTGATGAACAAATATCCTAATTATTTATTTTTTAATTTTGATATTAACCAAGATGGTTTAAAAGATTATATCATTACCAGTAATCAACACAATGGCGATACTGGATTTGATGATTTATATGTTTATTTGTCATTAGATGGTAAAAAATATCAGTTTTTGACACATGGCACTAACTTTAATGAAGATGGGGGAAATAAATTTTCAAGCATTATGCCAAGAAGTAATAATCAAGGATTTATCATCTCTACAGCATTTCCTGATAGGGGCTATCTATTTACGGATTATTATATTTCTCCATCATTGCAGAATAATCATCAATGGATTTTGCAAAAAGTGATTAATAAAGGGTATTTTTCTGGGCATATAGATAATCAGTTTTATGAAGATGAATTTTATTATTGCACTCATTATCAAAATGAAAATCCAATATTTTCAAAAAATACCACACTGACAATAAAATCATACAGCGATAAAGAGATGATAAAAATCTGTTCAATTCCCACAACATATGTCATAAAAAGTGAAAAATTAGAAATTTTAGATGATAAATTTAAAAAATTAAATACAAACAATCATTTTGTCAAAGGTGATACAATAAATGCTCTTGATCAAACCGATGATTGGATTAGGGTGGTTTATAACAATGGTAAGAAAGTTGGGTGGGTGAATAAAAAGGATTTGACTCCCAAATAATAGATTTATAAAAATCATTATTTTCTTAATCCCTAAAAGCAAGGTGGTGATGGCAGTGCTTTTTTAATGTCATTCATTAAGCTTAACCCCCACCACCTGCCCAAGCCATGCCACAAAACTTCTCACCGCAGGCATTGCTCCCCGATTTTTATAATAAATCATTGATACAGGCACTTGCGGAATCTGCCAATCGGTCAGCACTTGCACGAGATTTGGATATTTATCACTGATTAAACGGGGCAGTAGCCCAATGCCAGTGCCTTTGACTAATAATTGTTCAATCAGCAAAAAATCATTGCCAGCAATTTTGCAAGGGGGAGTGATTTTTATGCGCTGTCCGCCTTTTTCAAACGTCCACGGCAGCGACAAAGACTGTCCAATGACGTGATGTCGATACAGTTCGTTGGGCGTGGCAGGTGTGCCGTGCTTGTCCAGATATTCTTGGGTGCCAAAAATCCCAAAATCCATCATAAACAAGGGCTTAGCCACCACATTATCATTCATAATAGAGCCGACTCGCAGAGCGATATCCACGCCATCTTGAATCATGTTGATTTTTTGTTGGGTGGCGTTAATGTCAAGATTGACATCAGGATATTGCGCCACATAATCGCCCACGTGCGCCGCCAAAATATGATGATATAAATCCACAGGTGCAGAAATTTTAAGCAGTCCGCTGGGTTTATCAAGGGTGGTGTGAATGCTTTCAATGGCGATTTGCGCTTGGCTAAGCATGGTTTGGGCGTGCACAAAAAACCGCTCCCCCAAATCGTTTAGACTGACGCCTTTTTTGCCACGATTGACAAGCTGCGTGCCTAGCGTTTTTTCAAGTTGAGTCAATCGGCGACTAAGACGAGACACAGGAATGCCTGTCAAGTCAGAAGCGGTGCTTAAACTGCCTGCCTGCACCACAGCGACAAATAGGCGAATATCATCAAGGCTGACTGTGTTCATGTTATC
>JBHAZZ010000144.1:0-4089 GCA_041781275.1 Moraxella sp. | reverse complement strand
GTGGTTTTATCACATGAATATGACGATATTTTTCCACATAATACTCAACAAATCATCTATTTGATACAAAAACAAAACAATCAAACAAAAATCGGTTTTGCTGACTACACCACAGGTCAAATTTTACTTAAACCAACTTATGATGATTATAGATGGGTATATCAAAAACCTTTGGTGATTGTCAAATTAAATGGTAAATATGGCGTGATTAATCATGATATGCAGACGGTTTTACCGATGAAATTTGACGATATTAAGTGGATGACAGACAGATTTTATGCTTATACGGGTGATAAAGTGGCGTATTTTGATGAACATGGTAAAGAAATCAAGTAATAGATTGTCAATCATTTAAAATATTGATGAATAGAGTGATATGGTACGATTGTTGAAAAACTACATAAAATCAAATAAAATGATTTTTTTATATGTATGAGAGTATTTTATGAAAACTGTGATTAAAAAGCAATTACCCCTTATTGCCCTAAGTTTGATACTGACTAGCCCTGCGTGGTCTGGGTATCACGACTGTGAAGCCCCAAAAATAACAACGGCAGAATATGATGAAGTAGGCTGTTTGCGTAATGGCTTGGCAGTGGTTAAAAAAGATGGCAAATACGGCTATATTGACAAGGACGGTAAAGTTAAAATCGCCTTACAATACGATGATGCGATGTATTTTTTGGGTGGTATTGCTCGTGTTAAGAAAAATGATAAATACGGCTATATAGACACAAATAATAAAATCGTCATGCCAATTAACTACGATGATATTGAAAATCTAAATTTCACCATATATTTGACCAAAGAAAACGGCAAATATGGATTTATTGATAAAACAGGCAACATTGTGGTTAATCATCAATACGATGAAGCAAAAGGTTTTGATGTCAATACAGTCAAAGTTGCCAAAAATGGTAAATATGGACTAACAGATTATACAGGCAAAATTATTCTACCCATAGAATATGATGATATTGGTTATTTTTCGCCAATCTACTTGAAGGATGGCAAAATGGTTTATATAAGAAATGCCAAAGTGCAAAAGGGTGGGGAAGTGTTTTATATCAATGAACAAGGTCAGCGCATTGATTAAAATTATCTAAAGCTGATAAGTTGGGTTAGGCATAAAACCCAACTTTATTTTTGGGTAAAAATCAAGAATGGTTTTATTTGGTATTTATGATGAAAAACTTTATTTATGATAATATGCTTGATAAGCCACAATCGGATAAAATCATCAGAAGATTGATATATACCTTTTTCAAAGGAAATATCAGAAAAAAGAAAATAATGATTGATGGAAAACTAAAAGACAAAACTTATTTTTGTTTTAACACACCTTTTCATACAAGCGATGGAAGTGTTGCCTATCTTAATCAAATTTTACAAGCATTAACGTCTTATGTGTATGTATTAAGACATTATGCCATTGATGATAACAAAAACCCATTATTTTATGTCAGCAGTCAAGAATTGGTGTTTGATTTAAACAACATTGATAAGTTATCTTTTTATGAATACTCTTATATTTTTGATAAAAATTTTACAGACTGCTTTTTTATTACGGATAGTGGATATGATGATGGTCATAACCATACTGCCATTTTATTACATTACAAACCTTTGCTTTGATTGTTTATAAATGTATACATTAGGTTGATAGAGTAGGGCATTTGAAATACACTGATATCGCCCCGTAACTGGTGTGGGTTTATTAGGCATATTTTTAGGGCATTATTTTATTTAACATAATCCTAGTTTTTTAATCATAATTTAATTACGACCAAATACCAAACGCATTTTAAATTAAATTTATTTAACATAATCTTTTTTATATTCAAAAAAGCAAAATTCTACCCCTTATTAAGCCTTTATGTTACAATAGGGGATTTCAAAAATCTTAAAAAGCAGGTAACCATGACCACTGAAAAGCCAGAAAAAAATGACTTTATTCGTGCCATCATCAAAGACGATTTGGCAACAGGCAAACATAGCGACATTTTGACCCGTTTTCCGCCCGAACCAAACGGTTTTTTGCACATTGGACACGTTAAATCCATTTGCTTAAATTTTGGGGTGGCGCAAGAATTTGATGGCTTGTGCAATTTGCGTTTTGATGACACCAACCCAACCGCCGAAAAACAAGATTTTGTGGACAGCATTAAGCAGGACGTAGAGTGGCTTGGCTTTCGTTGGGCGGGCGAAGTGCGTTATGCGTCTGATTATTTTGAGCAATTATACCTTTGGGCGATTAAGCTGATTGAGCAAGGCGATGCTTATGTGGACTTGCAAACACCTGAAGAAATTCGCCAAAATCGTGGCGGTTTTGGCTCGCCTGCGGTAGAGTCGCCTTGGCGAAATGCTAGCGTTGCCGACAACTTGGCACGTTTTGATGACATGAAAAATGGTAAATATCCCGATGGCGGTGCGGTATTGCGTGCCAAAATTGACATGAATCACCCTAATATGAATATGCGAGACCCTGTTATTTATCGGGTAATGCACGCCACTCATCATCAAACAGGCGATAAATGGTGTATTTATCCGATGTATGACTATGCACACCCCTTGTCAGATGCCATTGAAGGCATTACCCATTCTTTGTGTACACTGGAATTTGAAGATCATCGCCCCTTTTATGATTGGGTGGTGGAAAAGATTGGCTTTGCTGTGCCACCCCGTCAGTATGAATTTAGCCGCCTAAACCTTGACCATACTTTGACCAGTAAAAGAAAATTAAAGCGTTTGGTAGAAATGGGCGTGGTGTCAGGCTGGGACGACCCAAGAATGCCAACCATCGCAGGCATGAGAAGACGTGGCTATACCCCCGAAGGCTTGCAAGATTTTTGTGAGCGAATTGGCATTAGTAAAGCCGATGGCGTGGTGGATTTTCGTCAGCTTGAATTTAGCGTGCGCAACTCACTAGAAAACAGTGCAGGGCGTGGCATGGCAGTACTTCGCCCCCTAAAGGTTACCATCACCAATTTTGATGAAGCGGTAGCAAAATTTGCTGAACTAAAAAAAGAAAGCGTGGTTGCCCGCCTTGAAGATGATGTACTGTGGCTCACCCAACCTAAGCACCCCAATGTGGACATGGGCGAGCGTGAAATTCCTTTTACCAAAACCATTTATATTGACAAAAGCGACTTTGAATTAAATCCACCAGAAGGCTACAAACGTCTGTCCCCTGAAAATCCCGAAATTCGCTTGCGCAATAGCTATGTGTTAAAAATTGATGAATATAAGTTAGATGACGCAGGCGAAGTGGTTGAGCTTATGGCGTCCATTGATGAAAAAACACTGGGCAATAACCATGAAGGTCGTAAAGTCAAAGGGGTGATTCATTGGGTGTCGGAAAGTCTTGGCGTGCCAGCGTTGGTGCGTGTCTATGAGCACTTACTTTTTGAAGACGATGAAATTACCACGCCTGCTACTGATGACAGTGATGAAGCGTGGATTCATGCACACATCAATCCAAATTCACTGACCGTTTATCAAGCAGTGGTTGAGCCAAGCTTGGCAAAAGCGGACAAAGGCGAGCGTTTTCAGTTTGAACGTGAAAGCTACTTTATCGCTGACAGCGTAGAGCATAGCCTAAATAGGCCTGTCTTTAATCAGATTGTTAGCCTAAAAGATGGGTTTAAGCCTTAGTTTTTATCAGCAATAAAAAGAAATTGCAAAACTGGCTAAATTTTACTTGCAATTATTGTGGGTCAGCCCTATATTATCGGTGTGGGTTGTCAGTTAAATTCACACCATTTATATTTTTCAATCAAAGGAAGTTTTATGTCTTACACTCTGCCTGAACTTGGCTACGCTTATGACGCTTTAGAGCCATATTTTGATAAAGAAACCATGGAAATTCACCATTCTCGCCATCATCAAGCGTATATCAATAATGCCAACGGTTTGCTAGAAGGCACTGAATGGGCGGACAAATCTGCCGAAGAAGTGATTGCAAACTTGGACAAATTGCCTGCTGATAAACAAACTGGCGTGCGTAACAACGCTGGCGGTCATGCCAATCACAGCCTATTTTGGACAGTGCTAAAAACTGGTACTACCTTGGGCGGTAGCCTAAAAGAC
>JBHAZZ010000143.1:0-9770 GCA_041781275.1 Moraxella sp. | reverse complement strand
GGCAGTGCCTTTACCTGTGGTGGCAATTTTGCTGACATAGTAGGACAAGCCGCTGGCTTACAAAACGATTGGAACTGTATCACCACTTTTGCAGAAACACTGCTAGATCCCACCAAAAATCCATCAGGTATCAGCTTTAAAACTGCTGCGGTTGGTTTTGCCCGAGAATACACACAAGGTGGACTGGCTGCCTACGATCGCACCTTAGGTAAAGATGAGCCCACCGAACAGGCTCGCCAAGCAGAACGCATTCGTTTAAATTTGGCAAGAATCCCCACATCAGATAACAGTGATATCGCCAACTTTGCTCGTTGGGGTATTCGTGGAGATGGTGGCTGGTATGCAGGTTCTAGCTCCCAAAGCGTTGTAGACAGTATTAACGCTTTTGTACAAAACCTAACCGTTGATATTCCCGAAGTGGTAACAGGTCAGCCCTTTATCCCCATTGACCCCTTAAACCCACTAACCTACATGAAGAACGCCTACTATGGGACATTTAAACCAAAAGTTGGCTCTGGTACAAGTTTTTGGGCTGGCGACATCAACAAATACGCCATCAAAGATCAAGCTCTATATGGCGCTGATGGCACATCACCATTGTTTAATCAATCAAATGGACTGCTAAATGCTGGCGTGCTTGGTTATTGGGACAGTGGCGCCGCTTCTAAACTGCCCTTACGCACAGGCAGTGGCAGACAAGTGTTTACTGACATTGCAGGCTCAAGCAATAATCCTTTAACCAAAGTTACCATCAATGAATTGTATCGTGGCACACTCAATTCAGCCACACACCGTAACGCATGGCTAAATCTGCTTGGATACAGCGTAGGTCTGTCAGGGGATACCGCAGAAGCTGATTTGACAGGCAAACCTGAACTAAGACAGCTTGGGGCATTAATGCACTCCACGCCCATCATTCTAACCCAAAGCGGTAGCGTTACTCGTTCAGGTGGTGTACTAGACACATCGGCAGGTCGTACTGATTATCTGTTATATGGCAGCACCCAAGGTATCTTACACGTCATTGACAGCGCCACTGGGGTAGAAAAAGTCGCCTTCGTTCCCCAAGAACTGATGAACGATCCCACCAGTAAACAAAACTTCCAAAGCGCTGGTGCTACTGTAGGTCAATTAACTTATGGCATAGACGGTCAATGGACTGCTTATACCCAATATGTACCTGCCACTGGTGGCGGCTTTACCGTCAATGGATCATCAGGCGCTACCAGTACCAACCTAAGCGGCAAAGGTTTGCAATGGGTGTATGGCGGTATGCGCATGGGTGGACGTAGTTATTATGGTTTGGATTTGTCCGATATTGACAGCCCAGCCATCAAATTCCACATCAACCCCAATGCCGCAGGGGCAGGCACACCACTAAGCTACATGGGTCAAAGTTGGTCTAAGCCCACACTTGGCTTTGTTAAGTGGAACGGCACACGTCGCCTTGTGATGTTTGTTGGTGGTGGTTATGACATGGGTTATGAAGATCCTAAATACGACCAAACCAATGGCGTGGGCGCAGGTGTGTATATGTTTGACGCCCATGATGGCAGCCTACTATGGTGGGGAAGTTCTCACGCAACCACGTCCACAGGGGGCACTACCCAGTCCACCAATAACGCCAATCTAAAATACAGTGTTGCCGGCAACATTGCCACTTACGATCGCAACAGTGATGGCTTTGTGGACAACTTATACTTTGGCGATTTGGGCGGTCAAGTCTTCCGTGTAGATTTGGATAATAACTACAATTATGCCGGTGGCGATAACTTGGTTAGCCGTGTTGTAAGACTGTATAACGGTCATCAGTCAGGTGGTTTAAGCCCACGTTTTTATGATGCACCCAGTTTTTCTGCCCATTCAGGTCTTGGTGCGGACGGTCAATTTGGCATTGTCTCCATTGCTTCAGGAAACAAAAGCTCGCCTGTATCTGCCAAAGACGCCACCAGCAGTGCCCGAGACGCCCTGTTTGTCATCTACGACCAAGACGTGCTGCGTACAGGCATTGTCAAAAAGACTGCCACACCATATGTCTTAGACGCCAATGTGGATAATCTTGCCATCATGACTTCTGACATCATGACCAGTAAAGACGAAACCAAAAACGTCAAAGCGGTTGATGGCAGCACCAGAAATCAAGGCTGGAAATATTACCTTACCGCCACTCCCGGTAAAATCAAAGGCAACAACACTCCCCGTGTGGTTGATAACTTCCTATTCCTAGACACCTACACCCCAGAAGGTGGTACGGTTACTCAAAGCAGTTGTGGGGCGGGTATCTTGGGTGAAAGTTATCAAGAGCTGTTTTGTTTGCCAGGGGGCGTGTGTGATAATAGACAAGTAGATATTTTGGACATTGGCAGCCCCATTACCATCACCGAAGGCTCATTCGCCCGCAATTTCTCAGGAATAGGCCTTGTTAATCCTGCTATCGGGAATGCAACAAACAACCCAAATCAGCTACAAATTTTTGGTCCAACAGGTGGAAATATTGATTGTAGCGATGCTTCCAATAAGAGTAACCCTGTCTGTATCAATCAAGTGTCTAGCATCACCAACAAACCTGTACGTTGGTATGAAAATACCCCAAGAAGTTAAGGACAAGCAATGAAACAACATACAGGCTTTACCTTAATTGAGCTGATGGTAACGGTAACAATCATTGCCATCATCGCCGCCATTGCTTACCCAAGCTATCAAGAGTACATCCGCCGACAAAGGTTGGCGGTCGCTCAACAAGAAATGCAAATCATTGCAGGGGAACTTGAGCGTTTTAAAGCCAAAAACTTTAATTACAAAAACTTTGATATGTCTTATTTGCATTCGGCGTTTAATGCAGCCACAGGAACATTAGAAATACCTGTAGATAAGCCAAACAAAACCTACACCATCACGTTGGTGGACGCAGAAAGCAAACAGCCCCTAACAAACAGCACATCTACAGGGCTAAATTGGATCATGATTGCCGAGCGCACACCTGCTGACGCACGCAACTACGATCTGTTGATAGACAATCGCACCAATACCCGCTGCAAAACCAAAACCGAAAACGTGGTTTCAGGCTTTACAGATTGTGGCACAGATTCGGAGAGTTGGTAAATGCAAAAAGGTTTTACCCTAATTGAAATGATGATTGTGGTGGCGATTATTGGTATTTTGGCGGCGATTGCCTACCCAAGTTACCAAGAATACATTCGCAAAACCAATCGTGGCGATATGCAGTCAGAAATGTTACGCATGGCACAAGAAGCCAAACGCTATCAGATTGCCAACCGAAACTTTACTGGCATGACATTAACCCACTTAAAGTCCACAGGCAGTTTTCCCAGTCAAGGTACTGCGTTATATGACTTAAGGCTCAATCCTACCCCCACAGCAACTGCTTGGACGTTGGTCGCCACCCCAAGAGCGAACACCATACAAACCGATGATGGCGTTATTTGCCTGAACAACCAAGGGCATAAATCTTGGGCTAAAGGGGCGACCACTTGCGCACTGACCGCAACTGGCACTTGGACCAACTAGCTTTTGCGCACACAAACCCCCACACGCAGTCCATACAAAATGGGCTGTGTTTATATGAACTTTTGATAAACGGGCAAATGCAAATCAGGCTTTCCATGTAGCACCGCCACCGCCTGCACTTTGGTTTTGGGGCTTATTTTTTCTATGGCATGGATAGCAGCGGTCAAAGTTGCCCCCGTCGTTACCACATCATCAAAAAGCAGCACATGGCGAACTGGCGGTCTTTCTGTAACAAAAAAGTCATTTTGCACATTTTTTAGGCGGTCTTGTCTGTCTAGCCCACGCTGACGCACCGCATTGTCTCGCCTTTGAATGCCATACCATAACGGCATTTGCCACAAAAAGGACAAATATTTTGCCAAAGTCAGCACTGGATTAAAGCCCCGACTACGCAAGCGATCTTCGGTGGTAGGCACAGGGGCAATGACCGCATTGTCGGCGCTTATACCCCTAGGCATGGGCAAATAATACAGCAGATGATACAAGACCATCAATGCCGATACGTCTTCATGATCCTTAAAACGTGCCATCACCCGATTGGTGGGTACGTCATAAAAACCTGCCACCGACAGCGGTATTTTGTCTTCGGTCATCAGTACAGGGATTTCTTTGACGACACTTTCATGACACCAGCCACAAAGCAATCTTGAAAACAGGTCATCATCGGACGGATACACCACAGTTTGCCCACACAAATGACAACAGCCGTGTAACCAAGAGCCGACCAGTGCAGGCAAATACTTTGGTAATCGCTGACTTTGCATGATGTATCAAACCAAAGATTATAGCCCCATCCAGTCATTTAAAATCACCCCAACGCCGACCGCCGTGGACTCATGATTATAATCAATCAAAGATTGCCCGTAACCGTGGAAAAGCTGCAAATAACCACTTACGCCCTTACCTAGGGGGTGAACATAGTCAAGCTGCACTGCGCCTTTGTTGCTTGATGGGTTATAACGCACCGTACCTGCGATGTTTTTGCCTTCGCTCAAACGGTAGCTAAACTGCACATCGCCGTAGCCATAATAATCCAAAATGTCAGGGTTATCATCGGGTTTATTGCCATCACCCTTGGCAAACCGTGTCCAAAGACGTGGCATGACCGTCAAGTCGCCCCACTCCATACCGCCCATCACATAAGCCCTATTCCACGAACGAGACAAAGGGTCGGACTCACCATTAGAATGGTGCATCATGCCGCCGCCTATCATTCTAAGCTTACCCCCAAAAGGCAAATTGGCACGCACAGGTTGAGTAACAAATATTTCAGGCATATAATCATGCACCCGAAACGGACGTGAATGATCTTCATTATACACCTGCCAATGAGACTGCTGGGTATAGCCACCCCAAAGGTCAGCGTTAGTACCAAACAAGTCTTCTGCCAGTTTAGCTTTTAAAGAAATCTGAAATTTGGCTTCCACACCACGCATTTCTCGGGTGCTGAATGTTTCTTCTGGCTGATTGGGCGTGCTGGGGCTACGATTGGGATTGCCATTAAAAAATAAAGGCAATACATACATGGGATTATGTGGGCGTGCTCGCCACAGACCCCTATCGCTGTTTTTGTCCAAATCATACGCCATGCTCAAAGGCGTGTACTGCTCCATTTTTGCAGGTGAACCGGTAAAATCGCTTAAGGTTTCCACGCTTAAGGCTTCGGGGTTTTTGTCCGCCAAAACTTGCAAATCATCATCAGGCAGAGCGTCCGCCAGCACCACTTGGGGATTGCCACGCAGCGTACTGCCAAACGTCTTGGATAAATCCAAGGGGCGTTTTTCGGCAGGGCTTGGTACTTCACCTTGGGCAAGACTGTCAAAACACGCCAATCTTTCAGCGTTACTGATGATGGCAGCGCACTGAAAAAACAGCGCTTCACCGGCAGGGCGACTGATGGGCGCATTTTTATCAAGACCGACAGCAGACTGTGCGCTTTCAGCAAAAGCTTCTAGTGATACCAACGCCAAGGCGGACGCTAGCACACTTTTTACAAAAATTTTATTCATAAAATCTTCCTACATTTTATACAATTTACTGGTTGATTAAATTTAATACATCATCAGTACTTGCAAAAACCACGCCTAACGTAAGGATTTTGGCAAGCTAAAAGTAACATTTTCTTCAATGCCTGACAGCTCACAAGGCGTTTGCCCACCCCACGCCTGCAAGGTGTCTAGCACTTCTTGAATCAGAACTTCAGGGGCAGACGCACCTGCCGTTACGCCAACGCTTGCCACATCATCAAACCAAGAACGCTGCATTTGTCCTGCATTGTCAATCAAATACGCCTTAGCCCCCAAACGCTCGGCTAGCTCACGCAAACGGTTGGAGTTACTGGAATTGGGGCTACCCACCACAAGCACCACTTGGCATTTTTTTGCCAAATCCTTGACCGCATCTTGACGGTTTTGGGTGGCATAACAAATGTCGTCCTTTCTGGGGGCGTTGATTTGTGGGTATTTGTCTTTTAGAGCATTGATGACCGTGGCGGTGTCGTCCATAGACAGCGTGGTTTGCGTTACAAATGCCAGTCGTGCATCTTCTGTCATTGATAGCTTAGCTACATCTTCTACGTCTTCCACCAAATGAATGCGTCCGCCATACGCCGTATCAAAACGTCCCATCGTCCCTTCCACTTCGGGGTGCCCTGCGTGCCCAATCAAGATGGCGTCCATGCCTTCTTTGGCAAATTTTCCCACTTCTATATGCACTTTGGTTACCAAAGGACAGGTGGCGTCAAACACCGTCAAATCTCGTCTTTGGGCTTCGTCTTCTACCGCCTTAGAAACACCATGCGCCGAAAAAATCACAATCGCCCCATCTGGCACTTCGTCAAGCTCTTCTACAAACACCGCCCCACGGCTTGCCAAATCTTCTACCACAAATTTATTGTGTACCACTTCATGACGCACATAAATGGGCGGATTAAAACGGCGTAACGCTTCATTAACAATGGCAATGGCTCTGTCCACGCCCGCACAAAAACCCCTAGGATTGGCAAGTAAAATCTGCATGATGTTCCTATAATTTCAAAAACTTATCATATTAAAACAAAATTATCGCCCTGACAAGTCCCGACAAACCTGATATAATTTTAAAAGCCCAATCAACACAAGGAAAATCCATGTCTGCCACAGGTACTTTATTCATCATTTCTGCCGCATCAGGCACAGGCAAAACGTCATTGGTCAAAGAGTTGCTTGCCAGTACCAAAAATTTGGTGGTGAGCGTTTCTCATACCACCAGAGAGCCAAGACGGGGTGAAGTAGATGGCGAGCATTATTATTTCACCAACAAACAAGAATTTATGCGATTGGTGGGCGAAGCAGAATTTTTGGAACACGCCGAAGTATTTGGCAATTATTATGGCACCAGCAAAACAGCGGTTACTGATTTGTTGCACGCAGGGGTTGATGTGATTTTGGAAATTGACTGGCAAGGTGCTTTACAGGTCAAACGCCAATTCAAAGACGCAGTGATGATTTTTATTTTGCCACCCAGTCGCCAAGCGTTGCGCACACGGCTATGTAATCGGGCGCAAGACAGCAGCAAAGTCATTGAGCAAAGACTGGCAGGGGCGATCGCTGAAATGCAAGAATACGTTAATTTTGATTATGTGGTCATCAATGACGATTTTGATACGGCTTTGCGTGAACTTCAGTCCATTGTTTGCACTTATCGTTTGGCGGTGGTCAAACAAAGCGTTACCCACGAAAAGCTTATCAGTAACTTGTTAAAAGGATAATTTTTGATGTTTAAAAAAATAGGCGTATGTATTTATGCCTATTTTTTCAGTCCTGCCAAAATCCCACTTAGCACCACAAGCACAATGCCCACCATCCGCCATCAAAGGCAGCAATTCATCAAGCGCCACCACACCATATAAAGTCGCCAATACCACCACTAAATAACCCAGCGCCGACACCATAAACTTACGCCCCACCCGATAAGCGTGCGTCATGGCAAGCTGTCCACCCATCGCCGACAGCCCAATACCAAGCAAATACGGCACCATCTCACCACTTATCGGTGTCCAACCCTTGATGGTACTGGCAGCCGCTGCCAAAAGACTTGCCAACGCCGAAAAATAAAACACAATCCGCCACGATGGTTCGCCAAGCAGCGACAGCTCTCGCACCTGCAAATAAGCATAGCCTGCGATAGCCCCACTAGTCAGCCCAATCAAAGTCGGCAAAACGCCATGCCCCAAAATGCTCGGGCGCAGTATCAATCCAATACCAACAAATCCAAGTAGCAAAGCAAACCACGTCAAGCGACTGGGCAGCTGCTTGAGAATGATCACCGACAAAATCGCCAAAAATATCGCTGAAGTATGACTAAAAGTGATCGCCGTCGCCAAAGGCAAATGCACCAAACCAAAAAAGAACATCAGTAAACTGACCGTACCTGCCAGCGATCGCCAAAAATGTTCTTTGGGGTAACTTGTGGCAAAAGACTGCTTCATCAAAAACGCCTGTACACCAAGCATCACCGCAGCGAACGCCACCCGGCAAAACACCAGTTCATACTCGTGCATGGCAAATTTTAGCCCCGTTATCTTGACCAAAATTCCCATGATGGTAAAGCACACCGCCCCCACGACCATCCATAATGAGCCGATAAAGGAGCCTGTACCGGTGTGGGGCGTGGGGGTTTTGGGGGGCATGGAATGAATGTTGGTAAAATTATGTCTGATTGACATCAATGCCTGATAAACGTCTTAATAAAGCGATTTCTTTGTCTTTTTGGGCAAGCAATTCGTCTTTATGCTGAATGATTAATTTAAGTTTTTCTATTTCGTGATCGCTATTATAATATTTATTTGCATAATTTCCATGATTATCGCCAATTAACAAAGAAAACTCCCTATCTTCTTTTAATAAATCAGCAATATCAATTTTAAAAACATTGGCAATATTTTGTAAATGTTCAACAGTAATTTTGCTTTCGCCACGTTCTAATTTTCCATAACCATTTTTTGACATATTCAGCAGTTCCGCCATTTGCTCTTGGCTTAATTCATGATTTTTTCTAAGTTTTTGTAAATTTTCAGAAATTGACATAAAAGTGCCTTTTTGTGGGTAAAAAACCTAAAAAATGGTTAATAGAAACAATGGATTGTTGGTTGATAAATATTTACAATCTTGTATTATAGAATACTACCTTATTTTATGTATTTTGACAATATTTTTTTATACCCCCAAGGTTAGTTTATGGAAATTTTTCTATGGATTGTAGGCGGTATTATCGCCTATATTCTTTATGCGATATGGTCTGGCACACAAAGAGAGCGTGCCTATAGACGTGTCATCGCTGATTTGGCTCAACAAATGGAAAAAGATCCACAAAATTTTTTTAAGCCTTACTTTACAAGGTGTGATAGGAGTTTTGTAGATGATGAAATATTGATGGCGCTTCTTTTTGAAAAGGTGGTAGCCTTGTCCCTAGATAGAAAAATCCGCTCAAGCCTGAACGCAAATATCATACCATCTGACATCACAACCTTGGTAGGCGCTAAACAAGATTTTGAGCAATTATATAACGCCGCCTTATACAAATTATCCATGATGCTATTAAAGAGATAGTAGCAATAGCATGATGTTATTGACTTTAATATTTAGCATTCTTATTTTTATTTGTATTTATTCTGCCATTTTTAACAAAGATATCAAGAATACCCAAGTAACAAATTCAACTGTTTCACTTAATGATAAAAGGCATAATTTTATGAAGAAATTCCCAATTTGGGTGCTCATATTGGCACTTATTTTAGAAATTGTATTGGTTAATGCAAATAAAAGCCAAAGCCCTGATTTTTTGATGACACCCTTAGATTATGTTACACAATATGTGGTTCTTTGTGGGTTATTGTTGATTATTAGAGCCATTATATTATTTATAATATCAACTCTTAACAAAAATTAACTTATTTCAAATTGCAACCCTTAGCGATATAAAGCACCAATTCAGAATCAAACCGCCCAATCATTTGCATGATACATTTGTCAAAACAACTTACACAATCATCACTGTGTCAGTAATTTTTATCGCATTACAGCAGTTATCATAAAATCCTTTGAGTTGAAATAAAAAGCTCTAAGACTTGACACTTTGAATATAAATATCAAAGATGTATTGCCAAGGGCTACATGGTTTAATGATGGCTTGCATTTACTGACACAAAGTCAAACTATCAATACTCCCCAGTCGCCCTAAACCCCACTTCAGGATAACGCTCT
>JBHAZZ010000142.1:0-19595 GCA_041781275.1 Moraxella sp. | reverse complement strand
ATTTCAAAATTGCTATACCCACGTTTTTTCAATTCTCTATGGATAGCAGCTTTTTCGGCAATCATGCCCAATTCACACTCTCGTAAATGTTGAAATAACTCATCATCAGTACAAGTTTCATAAAATATTCTATGATAACCATCAACATCTGCGACACCTTTGATGATTTCACCAAGCTCTTTAAAAAATCCCATGTGTTACTCCTATTGATTGCATGGACTATTTATTACGGTTTAGATTCATTTAGGCGACTTTAACTTCTTTTCTAGCCCACTTAACAGTTGAGCCATCGAGTCAAGTCCTTGTTCTTTTAGAACAGACTGCAATTCAAGAATGTCTTGTTTTTGCACCATATATTGCCAAGGGTCTGCTTCTTCTTTCTGAAAAAATGGGATCATTTGTGTCAATTTTTCCAAAGAACGCTTAAAGTTATAACCTGTTGGCACATTCCCGACAGGACCAAAAGGCCCGCCAAAACCACCGCCACCGCCAGAAAATGCTTCTTTAAGTAAAGAAATGATGTTTTCTTTTGAATGTGATTGCCGAACATCTTCGCCCGCCAATATCAATTTGGCTTTAAAAAACAATGGGTACAATCTTTCAAATAAATCCTTAGGAATGACGCTCTTTAATTCTTGGCTTACCAAAAACAATAACAAAGCCTGTTCATAACTTAGGTGGTTTGTTTTGACATCAATGATGCGCTTCCAACGATAACTATAAGGTTTATTGTCTTTGCGACACTCCACAGGAAAAACTTCTAACAAAGTCGCCAAATCTCGTTGTACGGTTCTGTCGGTTACTGCCACTTGTTGTTCTTGTAAAAAATTTAATACATCATCGCTGGACACATATCGATCATTTTCTAATAAAAATAGAACAATTAACCATTGACGCATTATCTGATTGCTATTTTTACTCATAAACCTCTCATCTTGGGTAGTCATATTTGGTTAATGTAGAATAACAAAATAACGACAAAATACAATGTACTGTCGTATTTGCTGCGACAAGATATGTCGTAGCGATCGCTTTATTTTTGACATCAGAATAAGATAGGATTTTTTTCCAAAGAGACAAAAACGCCCATAATTAAGAACAAAAGTCCTATTGTATAACTTTTAGTCCCTGTACTTCAAGACATCAATGCTTAATATAACTCACTCTACCAGCGACAGATGAGACCTATGAAGACGGACATAAAACAACTAAATAAACGTATTGGAATAAGAATAGCAGAAAAACGCAAAGCACGTGGATTAACACAAGCTTATCTTGCTGAAGCGATTGGAGTCAGTAACGACGCCATCTCAAGAATGGAGCGTGGCACCATCATGCCAAGTGTGGTCAGATTGGTGCAATTATCTGAAGTATTAGACTGTGAAACGGCGGATTTTTTGACTTATAGCAGTTCAACATTGCCAGATTACAGCAAACGTCTGCATAATCTTTTGGCGCAATTACCTGAACATGAACGTGAATCGTTTTTATTAATGGTAGATACGATGATTGCATGGCACACACAGTCCAAACAAACCACGCCCAACACCGCCTTATTGCCATAAAAATTGCAAAACAATGATTGCCAAAAGCGTGTCAGTTTTAGTGTAAGAAGTTTTTGGGTTTATTTATAGATGGGTATTGGTTTTTTTTTGAAAAAAAAAAATTGGATGTCTTGATGGCATTATCCATCAGCTACGTCGTTTGTTTGATTTTGTAGATCTTTTGGCAATGCCACATCCCACATCAGCGCCAACAGCCCAAGCACATCATGCTCTTCTTGGGTGATGTTGCCATCATACAAAAACGCCGTATACAGCGTATCCACAAGACGGGTGCCATTTTCATGAATTTGCCCAACGATCAGCAGCCAATCATGACGGTTTAACGCCTTAAGCCGATACATCAAGGCAATCAGCGCTTCATCACTAAGGCAGTCAGGCAGCAACAAAAGTCGCCCCATGCGGCGAATGCTTTGAATCAATTTATCATAATGCCACAAAGCAAGGCTATTGTCTTGACTACTCACCACAAAAGCCATCAACACCAACGAACAAGAATGCTGAAGACTTCGGTCATCATGTGGTAAATTTAGCCAAGCCAAAAGCGCCTGACATTCTTTGGTTTGGTTTATGTGTGTAGGCACATTTAAATGCCTTTGTAGCACTTGCCATAATGCCAGTAGCGACAGCGCCCACACCAAATCAGACAAAGTACCATGCCAGCGACTGTCCGCCATGATGTCATAATTAAATACGGTATGGATGTACGCACTTTTGTCGTGGCGCACGGCAGCCATCAAACACTCCAAACCTTTGATATAATTGGTAAATGTGCCACACTCTTTATCCGTCAAAGGTAAAGAATGACCAAAATGCCAATTCATTCGCCGTAGTGCCACCTGTAACAGCAGTCCATCTAATCGCCTGTCATGACCTGCCACCGCACCAAGCAATTCTTCGGGCAATTCATGGGGCAAAATCGGCTCGGCAACCTTAACATCAGCAAAAAATTGATAAATTTCCCCCAAGCCCATCGCTTGATGGGTATAAATCACGTCTTTTTGGCACGCCTGCACACATTCATACAGCGCAAGCGTACCCACCGAACGCCGTAGGGCTTTACTGATGTGCCACGGCAAATTCACCACTTTTAACTGACCATAACACAAATATCCCTGACTGGACAAATACCCATCTATCGCCGTGTTGGGTGTGGCAAGTTTGGGGTACAGTGCCTTGGGGGTTTTGTCTGTTTCTCGCCAATCTTCCACCACCAGTCGCCCATCAATCACCCGTTCAGGTATGGCATGAAAATCAATGCTGTCTGGCGTTGGGTCAGGCTTCGGCTTGGGCGCGGGAGCGTCTGCCGTCTTGGGATCAAAAGGATATACCAATGCCCACGTTTGGGCTTGGTTTAGTTTTTCCCTGTCCATGTCGGCGGTCATTTCTTGAGCAAATGCCACATACAGGTCTTGCTTGATGACATCAATGCGTGTGTCAATTTGTGGGTGGCTATGTAAAGCATGATCGCTGTTTGGCTCAGCAAAGAAAAAATGCCCCATACACGTGCTAAACCCTTCATGATAAAGCCGAGTTGGGTATTTGTACGCCAAGCTTTCCAAAGCTTCCACCACCGCAAAACTTCTGGTTAATTGCACACTGGTAGCGTCCGCCAAAAATTCCCGTTTGTGATTGAACTTTTGTTTGACCCATTCGGCAGCAAACATTCCCCACACACCGACCAACCTAAATACCACCATAGGCAGTACCAGCACCACATACATCGGAAGTGCGTACGCTTGGTCGTCTTGGGCGTTGGTGCGTTTATAATTTTGATAAGACAGCCCAAACACCCCATGACGATCTTGCAAATAAAAGTCTTCTCGCAGTTTGCGATCTTTTTTCAGGTACGCCACCCAAGCGTCTTTATCGCCAATGCCTGTCAAGCCAGTGTTAGGCAGCGCAGTGTCATGCACACGATGATAATCTTTATCAAATCGCCCAAAAATCCACTCTTCAAACACATCAACGCTGTCATAAAGCCAGCCAAGCGTCATCAGCATGACATACATTCTTAAGTTAAGACGAGCGTCGCCATGAATGATATGCCCAAATTCATGCCCAATCAACCCATAAAGTTCCGCATTGGTCAGATTTTCTAACGCCCCTTGGGTCAGCACCATCACCCTATCGCTGGCTTCAAACCCCGCCACAAAACCATTAACCCCCATTTCAAAGGGCAACACATAAAGCCTAGGCAGTGGCACGCCCGACGCTATCGCCATTTGCTGAGCAAATTCATAATAACGTCTATAACTGCTGGGAAATTGATCCAAGCGATTGACCCGAATGTACTCTTTGGTGAACAGCACATCAACATCTTGACCATCGTCCGACTGATAAATAAACAGCCGCACCGCTTTGGACTGCTTGGCAATGGACATACCGCCATGCTTGACTTTGTGGCGACTGATCAGCATACCAATCACCAAATAACCGCCAAAAATCACCAAAAGCCACAAAAACAGCCCTGCGCCAAGCTCGCCTGTCAGCACATAACTGACTGCCCCCGCCATCAATGCCAATAGCATAAATTGCCCAAGCACCGCCACCACAAACAAGCCATAAAACCACTGGCTCATGCGATGATAATAACGCTGAGCAATAAAAAAGTCAGTCAATCGGTTCATCAAACATCAAACCAACTGAACACTGGGCACTTTTTGTATGACTGATCGATCTTGAAATTCCAACCCCTGTAATGGCATAAAGCCAAAAAATCCACTGATGAGATTATTGGGAAAAATTTCCCGACTGTTGTTATAAAACATCACGCTGTCGTTATAGTGCTGACGGGCAAAACCAATGCGGTTTTCGGTGTTGGTCAGCTCATCAAACAGCGCTTTGGTGCTGCTGTCGGCTTTGAGTTCTGGATAATTTTCCACCACCGCATAAAACTGTCCGATGGCTTGCGACAAACGGTTTTCTGCTTGAGCCAATAGCTTCATAAAACTGGTATCTTCAAGACTGTGCCCGCTTTGCTGTAGGTCTTTGGCGCTGTTACGGGCATTGATGACCGCTTGCAGGGTTTCTTTTTCGTGCGCCAGATAGCCTTTGGTGGTTTCTACCAAATTAGGGATCAAATCATGGCGACGTTTTAGCTGTACATCTATTTGTGATAAGGCGTTACTGCACTGGTTTTTAAGACGCACCAAGCCGTTATAAATGCTCACCAGCCAAACCACCAAAGCCGCCAATAATACAAGCACAATCACAATTTTCATAACACCCCCATGATTATCAATTTTAAGTTATCATAACAACAATCATTTGATTTGAAAAGACATTTTGTCCGCAACAAAAAACCGCCCAAAACGGACGGTTTATTGCACGTTGATGACATCAATCACATATCATAATCAAACATGGCACTGATGGACTCTTCGTTGTTGATACGGCGCAGACTTTCAGCAAGCATGGGGGCGATGGTAACTTGGCGGATTTTTGGGCAAGCTTTGGCGGCTTCACTCAAAGGAATAGTGTCTGTTACCACGATTTCATCAAGCGCTGAATTGGAAATGGTTTCCACCGCTTTGCCCGACAATACAGGGTGAGTGATATAACCCACCACACGGCGAGCGCCATTGTTTTTTAGGGCTTGTGCGGCTTTGCACAGCGTACCTGCGGTGTCCACGATGTCATCAACAATCACACAATCACGGTCTTTGACATCGCCGATGATGTGCATGACTTCTGATTCGTTGGCACGGGCACGACGTTTATCAATGATTGCCAAATCGGTATCACCCAGTGATTTTGCCATCGCACGAGCACGCACCACACCACCCACGTCAGGTGATACCACCATCAAATTTTCATAATTTTTTTGGCGCAAATCGTTTAATAAAACTGGCGTGCCATATAAGTTATCCACAGGAATGTCAAAAAATCCTTGAATTTGGTCGGCGTGCAAATCCACCACCATCACACGGTCAATGCCCCCGATGGACAGCATATCTGCCACCACACGAGCCGAAATTGGCACACGAGCCGAACGACTGCGGCGATCTTGACGGGCATAACCAAAATACGGAATGACTGCGGTAATACGTCCTGCACTAGAACGGCGCAGCGCATCGGCAAGTAGCACCACTTCCATCAAATGATCGTTGGTGGGCGCACAAGTGGGCTGTAGGATAAAAACGTCTTTACCACGGACGTTTTCTTTGATTTCAACAGCGATTTCACCATCAGAAAAACGTTGAATGTCGGCTTTACTTAGGGGAATGTGTAGATGATTGGCGACAGTTTGGGCAAGTGGTAGGTTGGCACTGCCTGAAAAAACAGCCATATATGACATAGAAAAATCCTATGATTGGTCAGATTGGGTAAGTTGTCAAAGGGCTATTTTAGCATTTTTAGGCAAAATTCGCCATAACTTTAGCCCACTTCGCCCAAAGAAGCCTGACATTTCTTATCGTTTGGCGGTTTGTGTTCAATGGTCAATGAATTGGCACTGTGGATTTTTATCAGAAAAGCAAAAAGACCAATCTGTACAGACTGGTCTTTTTGTTACTTTAAATGGCAGGGGTAGCTGGACTCGAACCAACGAATGTCAGGATCAAAACCTGATGCCTTACCAACTTGGCGATACCCCTAAAGGTGTTTTGGTTATTTGTTTAGATGTTCACTGATGTTAAACAAATCACCACAATTTAAAGTGGCAGGGGTAGCTGGACTCGAACCAACGAATGTCAGGATCAAAACCTGATGCCTTACCAACTTGGCGATACCCCTATATAGGGGACGTATTATAGCAAAATTTTATGGCTTTGCAAGAGATTTTTTAAATTTAACCCTAAAATTTATCACTGATTGATTTTTATCCAAAAAGACTGGGCACAATCTGTGCTTGGCAAGGGGCTTCATGGACAAATTTATGTCGCAGTCCATCGCCCATCATATAAACAATCGGCAAATATACCGCACTGCCTGTACCCGTCATGCGTGCGGTGGTGTCTGTGTCGGCTTGGCGGCTGCGTAAATATTCAAGGGCGGCTGCCACTTTGGTGGATTTGGCGGTGGCAATGACTTCAAATGCGTTATAAAAAGGTGGTACAGACTTATCCAAAAACTCCCCAACTTTTTTTGGCAAATCGGTGATGACAGGAGTGTCAGTAACCAAAGATGGACTGGCAAACAATGCTTTGGTGTTGAGATGTTCGTCAGGTAGCAGTAGCAAATATTCTCGCTTTGGTAACTCAATGGCAACCAATTCGTCGCCAATACCCGTGGCGATGGCGTCCGTTTTATTAAGGTGCGCAAAAATAAAAAACGGCACGTCCGCCCCAAGCGCTCGCCCAATGTCAATCAGTTCAGACAAAGACAGCCTAAGCCCCCAAAGCTCATTGAGTGCTACCAGTGTGGTGGCGCAGTTACTAGACCCACCGCCCAACCCCGCCCCTGTGGGAATGACTTTATCTAGCACAATCTCTACGGGCGCAGCATAAGCAGGAAAGCGTTTGGCAAGCACTTCTACCGCTTTGACAATCAAGTTGTCCGCCACGTTTTCGGTGATGGCGTCCGCCCCAAACAAACGCACCAGCTCGCCACTGCTTTTAAGGCGAAAACGCAAAGCATCACCAAAATCAAGCGCCCGAAACACGCTTTGTAGGTTATGATAACCGTCATCACGTTTGCCGGTGATGTGTAAAAATAAATTAATTTTGGCGGGGGAAAATAATTGTAGTTCGTTCATGTTGATGACTTAATCAATAACTATTTAGGGATACACAATGGTCATCACCACTTTATGACCATCGCCATGAATCATGGTAAGACGACTGGGGCGATGTTGGTGCTTTTGGTTGTCATAATCAAAGGTCGCTTTCCAGTCGCCGTTGGTGCTTTGGGTTAATTTACCATCGTCGTTTATTACGCTATCTATGTCATCAGGGGACGCTCGCCCTACTATCCAAAAGGGCAACTGACTGATGGGCGCTTGCCAACCTGTCGCCTTAAGTAGTAGTTCTTCGGGGCTGTCGGCTTGTAGCGTGCCTGTTTTTTCGCTGGTTAGCTGCGCCACTTGTCCATCAAATGTGATGGCGGTCGCCCCAATGCCTAACACCCCCGTCAAATCAATGGCAAAGCGGTCATCTTCTTGACCCCAAGTATAAAACGCACTGCCCGCCTGCGTGCCGTTTGGGGTCTGACTGGTAACGCCGATTTTGCCGGTGATTTCAAACTTGATGACATCGGCTGTGTTTGTTTCGGTGGCAGGTTTTGGCAAACTTTGGCAAGCGGTCAATCCAAAAACAGTCGCAACCACCAGTCCAATGCCAAAAGATTTATACGGAGATTTACACAACGGTTTCATTAGTATCCTTGAATGTCATCAATGTTATTTTTGCCAAACGCAAATCGGCTTTGCAAATCGGCAAGCATACCCATCACCTTATCATTTTGTCCCAAGCCCTGATAAGCACGAAGCAGCAAAATACCCACCTGCAAATTGGGCTCAACATCATAAGGCGTTTGTAGGTAATCAATCACCGCCGTATAATTGCCCAACGCCAAGGCATTTTCTGCCAAAATCATCAAGGCATCAAGCTGTAACGCACTGTCATAACTTGGGTCATTGACACTTAGCTGACTGATGTTTTTGACCGCTTGTAAGGCTTCTTGATTGTTGGCATCTTGGCTAAGTCTTAGGCGTGCATCCGCCAATTGATATTCCAAATTATAAGGGTCAATTTGTAGTAATTTATCAATGGCAGAGCGTTTGTCTTCAGCGCTTAAATCGCTTTGTAGCATTTTAAAACTGGCAAAGAGCAAACGGTCATCGTCAGGATAATCCCGATTTGCCGAGCTCAACAGGTCTTCTGCCCCTTGTTTGTTGCCTTGCCGAATCAAAATTTCCGCTTGCAAAATGTAGCTGTCAGCACTGAACATTTCATAATCATCACGCAGACGAATCAGTGTGGCAATCGCCTTATCCACATCATTATCCAATAAATAAAAGCCCACCACCTTAGTGCGTGCGTCCAACACTTGTTCGGGGCTGCTGACTCTTTCATAATGATGGCGTGCATTGACAACATCGCCTTTGCGTTCATAACCAATCCCCAAATAATAATGCGCCCGACTGGCAAATTCGGCATCTTGTATCAAAGGGGTAAGCACATCAATGGCTTTGTCGTATTGGTTGGTGTCCAGTCCCACCAAGGCGGTCAATAATGCCACGTCAGGGCTTTTGGTGTTTTGGTAAGCCACAAGCAACAAATCCCACGCCTGCGACAGATCACCACTGTTTATCAGATGACGCACTTCATAAAGGTACAGTTCGGCGTCTTGGGGCATTTCTTTGCGTTTTTGATGAACAAATTTCCACAATTCATCATTTTGCCCCATGACTTTTAATAAATCCAGTTTTAGGGCGATATACGCAGGGTTTTTGGGTTGAGCTTTTAGGGCTTTATTGACGTGCAACAGTGCTGGCATATAATCGCCCAGTCTCATGAGCAAACCCGCCCTAAGTAGCGACATAGATGGGTTGTCATCATCAACGCCAGACAGCGCCACAAACAGTGCCTGCTGATCGCTAGGATCAGACGGCACAATCCCCGTCAAAATCTGTGTCAAATCCGCCCTGTTGTCGTACTCCAAAATCAAGGTCAGCATTTGCACGGCTTGTTTGTAATCTTTGGCTTTTAGGGCAAGGTGCGCCACATAAAACCACGCAGGGATATGATCGGGGTTTTTGGCACGCCACGCACTGGCAAAGGCAAGCGACTGGCTGGGTTCTTCGTATTCAATGGATAGCGCCAAAGCCCTTTCAAACACATCGGTGGCGTTCTTTTTAAAGCTTTCGGCTTTGTAGATGGTTAGGGCTTTTTGTGGTTCGCCCCTATCGGCACTAAACTCCGCTGACAATAGCGCATACAAATCAGGCTCGCCAAGCATGGGTAAGCTGTCGGGAGCATCTAGCACATCATCACGCAAAAAATCAGGCAGCAAATCCCAATTTGCGGTAGTCTCATCAGACGTTACAAAAGCGTCGTCCGTGCCATCGTCTATGTACTGCTCAACGTCCAAATCAGCGCCGTCTGTCATCACAGTGTCATCTTGTGCGTTGGCATTTGGGGTGGGAATGGGGGTGGCGGTGGGGGCGGTTTTTTCTTTTTTATAAGATGGCAATAAGATACGAATCAATGTATCTAGGGTGTTGGCGTAAGTGGGGGCGGCAAAGGTCAAAGAAAGCGACAAGGTGGCAACTTGGAAGGTTTTGCCAATAGACCACTGCTTAAAAAACCGCTGTCCTTTTTGCCAAAATGGTACATGGCAAGGCACTGTGGCACACATGGCAAAATCAAATAAGTTTAATAACTTATTTGTGATGTGTCGCCAAAGGGGTTGCCAAAAACGCATAGACATCTACCAATTAGGGTTAGGAAAAATGTTAAAAACTTTGATGGGTGTCTTGCCAAGCCGACAACACAATTTGAGCATGAATTGACCAATAAACATTTAACACACCCTAAGCATACATTGTAGCAAAATGGGCAAGGCGGTTCAATATCTTGTGTTCACTGATAAATTGGCGCATTTTACCCAAAAACCTTCAGCCAAAAAAAGACCCACCGAAGGAGAGACGGTGGGCGAGGAAAGGTTTGTATATAATAGTTACGACTTGTCATTTTTGCAAGAGAAAAATCATCAAAATTTTTCAAATACAAGGTTTACTGTTATCTCTTGGCAAAAATTGTTATAATACAGGGTTTTCTTGGAGCGTACCAGACATTCAATTTTTTTGCTGGCAAAAACGAAAAATTACAAAGCTACAAAACAGCCGTTCATTTTTACCACCAAAATCCTAAATTTCGCTCATGTGATCATTTAAAGTCGTGTCGTGAATGTTTGGCACGTCCTACACTTACCTTAAGCCCTTATGAAATTAGCCGTCATTGGAGTCAATCATAAAACCGCCCCAGTTGTTTTGCGTGAACAGCTGTCTTTTGGTGTGGATATGGCACACGCCATTGATTCGCTGCGCTGCGCTGTGGAGACGTTGGGCGTTTTTCATGGGGCAATCATTGTCTCCACTTGTAACCGCAGTGAGCTGTATGTGGGCTTTGATAGCATTTATGACGATGATGAGTTACACCAAGAAACCAAGCACCTAAAAACATGGCTAGCAACCTTTAAAAACGTCGATCTACAAGAAATCCACCCCTTTTTGTACACCTACACCAACGAACGGGCGTTAAATCATTGGCTTCGGGTGTCGGCAGGGCTAGACTCCATGATCCTAGGCGAGCCCCAAATTTTAGGACAAATCAAAACCGCCGTCGCTCTATCCAAAGACGCAGGCGGTATCAAAAAGCAATTTGATTGGCTGACCCAACAAATTTTTGCTGCCGCTCGCCACATACGCCGAGACAGTAAAATCGGTGAACAAGCCGTAACGCTTGGATTTGCCACCGCCAAACTGGTTACACAAATTTTTGATAGCCCCCCAAAAACCACGCTATTAATGGTGGCAGCAGGAGAAATGAATCGCTTGGTGGCTCATAACGTGGCAAGCCTTGGCATGAAACGCATCATCATCGCCAACCGCACGCCTGCCCGTGGTGAAATCCTAAAAGACGAATTGACCCAAATGGCACACCACGCAGGGCGATGTGTGGACATAGAGTGCGTAGGCTTAGACAAACTGGACTGGGCATTGACACAAGCGGACGTGGTCAGTAGCTGTAGCGGCAGCATGAACACCCTAATCAGCACAGACATGGTCAAAGCCGCCCAAAAAATACGCCGTCATCGCCCTTTGTTGTTGGTGGATTTGGCAGTACCTAGGGATATTGAGCCCAGTGTGGCACGGCTTGATGACGTGTATTTGTACTCGGTAGATGACTTGCAGCACGTCATCGCAGGCAACATCGCCGAACGCAAACAAGCGGCAGTAGAAGCCGAGCTGATGGTCAGCCAGCAAACCACCCACATTGAAACCCAAATGCAGCTCATTTCCGCCCGTAAGATGATCGCCGATTATCGTACGGTCGCCCACAATCACAAACAGCGACTGCTAACCCATGCCAAAGACCGCCTTGCCCGTGGCGATGACATAGAAACGGTGCTTGATGAATTTGCCCACACGCTCACCCAAACACTCACCCACAGCCCATCACGGCTGATTCGTGATACGGCAAGCTTTGCCGAACCTGCCATGCTCGATCGCATAGTCAGCACACTCAAAACTTATCGGCATAAAGAAAAAAAATAACCCTACCTTATGCAATTTTTGGGCAACGGCATAAAAAACGCTTACCCACAAAACTGACGCTTGTTACTTGCCTTTTTGGTGGTTTTCATCAATAATAGATGGTGTGGTATCGTAAAAATGGTTAATTTATTGGAGAACATCATGACCGATCTTGCAAAACATAAAGCCAGTCTGCTTGCCCTAAAAGCCGAATATGAAGGACGCATTGCCAAAATCAGCGACCACATTTATCACCCCCAAGACGAACTCAATCACCACTGGGACGATCAAGCCGTTGCCATGCAAGAAAATGATATGCGCAAAAATTTATTGGTAGAAGCCGAACAAGGTCTAAGCATGGTCAATGCCGCCCTGCTGCGCATGGAAAACAACAGCTATGGCATTTGTAGCGAATGCGGTGAAGCCATTGAAGAAGGTCGCCTAAATGCCGTGCCGTATGCGTGGCTATGTATGGCTCACGCCAAATAATTGGCGCATTGATGACAAAACCCACTTTGAATAAGTGGGTTTTTTATTCATATCAATGAGTGATGTATTAATCATTTGATGCCTAATCATCTCTTGTTTTGACATCAAGCAGTTCAATAACAAAAGTCAAATCCGAATTTGGCAAAATTTTACCCACAGACCGCTCACCGTACGCCAACTGCGCAGGGACAATAAGCTGCCGTTTGCCGCCAACTTTCATCGGCTCAACATCTGGCAATTCAAGGGTCATGCCCCACTTTTGTAGAAGTTTAGCACCCATTTCACTGCCCAGCACGCCCAAATCCCAACCTTTAATCACCCGCCCTGTGCCAATCACACACTCAAAAGCTTGCCCACGACTGTGCGAGCCATCAAACTCTGTACCATCGGCAAGCGTGCCAATATAATGAGCGCTGATTAATGCCCCACGCTCGGCAGATTTACCTGTACCGATGACGATGTCAGTGATTTGAAAAGTGGTCATAAAATTCCTTAATATCCTTAATAAATGCAGATTTTTAATTATCTTACTTCATTGACTGTCGGCGACTGTGGGTAAATCCTAAACAGCATATCTAGTGCAATTTGCACCACCGCCCCCACCCCAAAGGCAAACACTAACGTCGCCAAGCCCACCACACCCCCAAGTAGCCAGCCAATCAAACACACCGACCCTTCCAAAAGCGTACGCACAACGCCCACTTTTAAGCCTGTTTGCTGTGTCAAACCTACCATCAGCCCATCTCTAGGACCTGCACCCATGTACGATGTCAAATATAAAGCAGACGCAATACCTACCACGACCACCCCAATAACAGCAGCACTGATTTGCCATGCTAAGCTTGTTAATGTGGGCAGCCATCCATCAAATATCCCCAACGTCAAGGCAATGATACAGATGTTTAAAATCGTACCAAGACCGAACTTTTGTTTTAATGGCAACCAAAGCGCCAATACACCACAGCTAATCATAAAGGTCAAAAGCCCGATATTTAGCCCTGTTTGCACTGCCAGTCCTTGAGCCAGCACCGTCCATGGCGCAGAGCCAAGTTGCGACTTTAGTAGCAATGCTTCACCAAAACCAAATAGACTAAGCGACAGGCACAACATGGCGACAGGCTTGGCTTTTATTGCCCAATAAGATGTATTACTCCACGGCGTGATAGGTAAGATACGTTGGCTCATTGCTATACCTTATTTGTATGCAAAAGCCTATCATAAACCTTATTGCATAAAAATAAAAGAGCTTTACTGCTTGGCATCACACGTTAATAGCATAACGTTCTATTTATTCCCCTTTGCCCGATTATGACTCACACATAACATTTCACAATTTTCAATGCCCGTTAATCCGCCTTTGCTCCAAGCGGTAACGTGGTCGGCTTCCATTTCTTTTAATGCCCAAATTTTATTTTTATTGGCATTATCAGAAACGGCACAAAGCGGGCAATTGGAATGATTGTTTTCTTGGGCTTTTTGCTTTTGTTTGTTGTAGGCAAGTTGTTTGGTTTTATCATCAAACATACGAATATCCAGCAAGCGTTTATCACTTTCGCCACCCAATAGATATTCCCAAATGCCTTTTTTGTTTTTCACACTTGGGTCATCGTATAATTCATTCACTTTTTTGGATAATTCACTGGGATTATAGGGATTTTTGCCATGAGTTTCATATAACCTTCCCCATTCTAAACCGCACATTTCTTTTTTAATATCAACAAATGTGGTCGTTATCCAATCCATCAGGGTATTAAAATAGGTTTTTAATTCATTGATGTTATCATCATAGCGATGACGGCTCATATAATCGCTGATATTGCCATGACTTACCCAATCTAAGGCACACGCCAAAAAATCTTGACGAAGTGGTGTGCCCTTGACAAAAGCTGACCATTTTTGAATATTGGCGTTTTGTGAATTGCTAAATTCTGCTTTGGCAAGGGTTACAAAGCTACCTGAATACACCGCATTCAATAATTCTTGTTCATTTAATGGCACGCCAGCGATATTGATGGTTTTAAACCATTCTTTAATCTCACTTTCTTCACCTTGGCATTCATAAACAAGCAAAGTAGTATTTAAAATCAATTCCTGTTTATCTATGGGTAAGCTACTAAAATATTGTGGAATATTATTTTCATTCATAATGGCAAATTTGTCTTTGACAAATCGTCCAATACTGGTAATGCGTTGCTGACCGTCCAACACTTCAAAAGTATCATCACCAGCATGATTAAAATAAATCAAACCAAGTGGATAGCCTTTTAAGATTGATTGAATGACCGCTACATCTTTTTTGCCATCTGCATAAATGTAATTACGCTGATATTCAGGTTGAATAGTGAGTTTACCATTTAAACCAAATAAGCCTTTGCCTTCCAATTCATTATATTGAAAACCTTCACATAATTTAGCAATAGTGATTGATGTATTTAATTGAGTTTTCATGAATTTGCTCCTTTTTTATGACGGATTAAAATTCTGGCGTAAGTTGGTTTGCCTTGAATAGCACCATCTTTATCTTTAATGAGACCATGCGGTTTTATCTTAAAATTTTTGTTTCTGCGAAAATCATTAGCATCTAAAATCTCAAACTGCTCAGGATTATATTTATCCAAAAATGAAATTGGTACACCCATTACACCATCATAATCACTAGGAATAGCATTAGTTACAGGCACTTCGATGGCATTATAATTATCATATTGCTGATAAGCATTTTTGCCTTCTAATCTGTTGTTAAATTTTAGATTATCGTCCATAGTCATCAGTTGTAACGGTTGATGACGCCGACCATGCTCCAAATTGGTAAACCAACAAGAATTACCTAAACGTGTATAATCGCCAATATAACCTAAGCGTTCTGCTTTTTTACGGTCGCTTTCAGTAACTTCCGTACCTTTTGGGACTGCAAAAACCATATCATTGCCATTGCCTGTTGCTCCAAGCCAAAGTGTATTACCACTAATCAATGGAAAAACTTCTTTATAAGTAATAGCATTCATATTACCAATAATGGCAAATTGTTTATCCGCTTCCATAATCCATGCCACAAACTCACGAAATAGGGAAAAAGGTGGATTGGTAATAATCATGTCCGCTTCATCACGCAATGCTTTGATTTCATCACTGCGAAAATCGCCATCGCCTGTTAGGTATTGCCACTGCAAATCTTTTAAATCCACAATGCCGTCTTGATTGATGTCGTGGGTGAGTGTAAAAATTTTGCCTTTTTGCGTGGATTTGACCTTATCAAATAAGTTATTTTCACTTTCAAATAAGCTGGGTTGATAAGGCGTGCCTAGATTTTTGCTTTGGTGAGCGAAACTTGTACTGATGAGCTTTTTTAAGCCCAAACGAGCAAAGTTTTGGGCAAAATAGCGAGTGAAATTAGACCATTCAGGGTCATCGCAAGGCAGAAAAATGGTTTTGCCACGAAATATATCGGCATCAAAATCAAGATAGGCGTTCATCTCTTTTTCAATGTCGTGGTACTGCGTGTAAAACTCATCGTTTTTGGCTTTTTTGGCGTTGGAGAGATTGGTATTTTTGACTTTTGACATTTCAATCTCCCAAACCTAAGTTGAGAGATTGAAAAGACAGAATTAGGCTATTGCTGTTCGCTGTTCGCTGTTCGCTGTTCGCTGTTCGCTGTTCGCTGTTCGCTGTTCGCTGTTCGCTGTTCGCTGTTTCATTTTAAGCATAACCTTTTGATTGTCAAGTGTTTTTTATTTAAAATTACTGGTGGCGGTATTAGACCACACTCACCTTAGCATACGCTTTTTTGCCTGCTTGAATCACCACTGTTTGTCCCGCACTTAGAGCAAAACTTGCGTCCACCACATGACCGTCCACTTTGACCGCCCCACGAGACAGCATATCTTTGGCTTGAGCGCTGTTTTTGGCAAGGGCAGCTTGGTTGAGCACTTGGGTGATAAAAAGCTTATCTGCGCCATCTAACTTAAGCGCCACTTCTGGCAAATCCACAGGCAACTCACCGTCCGCCAAACGATTGCCCGCTGAACGATGAGCATTTTCGGCAGCTTCTTTGCTATGGAAACGTTCAATCAGCTCTAGCGCCAAAATGCGTTTGATTTCTTGGGGGTTACGTCCGTTTGCCATCTCATCAAGCAATGTGTTAATTTCACTCATCGGCTTAAAACTTAACAGCTCAAAATAACGAGCAATCAGCGTGTCAGGCATAGACAATAGCTTTTGATACATCACGCCTGCAGGTTCGTTAATCCCCACATAATTGCCCAATGATTTGCTCATTTTTTGCACGCCGTCCAAGCCTTCTAGCAGTGGCATGGTGATACACACTTGCGCTTCTTGATTGTAACGACCTTGTAGCGTACGCCCCATCAAAATGTTAAAGGTTTGGTCAGTGCCGCCAAGCTCCACATCGGCACGCATGGCAATGCTGTCATAGCCTTGCACCAAGGGGTACAAAAATTCATGAATGGCGATGGGCGTTTGACTGGCATAACGCTTGGCAAAATCATCACGCTCAAGCATACGAGACACGGTAACTTGACTGGCAAGCGCAATCATATCGCCCGATGACATTTTGCCAAACCAATCAGAATTAAACATGATGGTGGTTTTGTCTTTGTCCAAAATCTTAAATACCTGTTCGGCGTAAGTTGCGGCATTGGCTTTAACATCTTCTTCGGACAAAGGGGGGCGAGTATTATTTTTACCTGTTGGGTCGCCAATGCGTGCGGTATAATCGCCAATCAAAAACAACACTTCATGCCCCAAGTCCTGAAAATGACGCAGTTTATTTAATACCACGGTATGCCCAAGGTGCAAATCGGGCGCTGTCGGATCCATGCCCAATTTGACACGCAAAGGGCGACCTTGTTTTAATTTGGCAATCAAATCTTCTTTGGAATAAATCGCTTCTGCGCCACGTTCGATCAGCGCCATTTGTTCTTCAAGTGCAATGCTCATCATTCGTCTACCTTATTTCATCAAATGGCAAATTATATCATAAAATTTTTAAGCAAAATGCCCTTAAGTTTGTTATGCTAATGCTTTTTAGGTAGCAAAAATAATGATGACGACACACAATTCATCTAAGATAACTTCCACAGACTTAGCCGCCATTTTAGACGGCGACCTTGATTGTGATTTTGATACGGATTTAAAAGACAGCTTTGATAATGATGCCATACAAGGCTATTATATCGGCATGATGAGTGGCACAAGTTTGGACGCCTTGGACGCTGTTTTGTGTCGTTTTACCGACGACCCCAACCAACCCCTTGAAATTGTCGCCACCCACAGCCGACCTTTTGCCCCCGAACTAAAAATGCTGCTTTTGGCGCTTTGCACCCCAAACGCCACCAACGACATCGCCCAAGGAGAATTTCATGGACTGAGCGAACTGGATTTTTGGGGCTTAGGCAGTCGGCTTTATGCAGAATTTGCCAGCGACATCGTGTCAGAACTGCTCAAAAAAGCCAACTTCACCGCCCAAGACATCATCGCCATCGGCTGTCATGGACAAACGGTCAGACACCGCCCCCATCTTGGGTTTAGTTTACAACTGCTTGACCCCAACGTGCTTGCCGAACGTACCGCCATCACGGTGGTGAGTGATTTTCGTCGTCGTGATATGGCAGTTGGCGGTCAAGGTGCGCCTTTGGTTCCTGCTTTTCATCGAGCCATTTTTGGAAAAAATGACGACACAGACAGCGTACAAGTGGTGCTCAATTTGGGTGGCATTGCCAACATCACCGTGCTAGACAGCGCCGTAACGGGTTATGACACAGGGGTGGCAAATTTACTGCTTGATGGGTGGGCAAATCGGCATTTGGGCGTGCCTTTTGACAAAAATGGCGACTGGGCAAAATCAGGAGCGGTGGATTTTGTGCTGCTTGATCGTTTGATGGGTCATGAATTTTTGAGCGAACCTGCCCCCAAGTCCACAGGGCGAGAAGCCTTTAATTTGTCATGGCTAGATGACGTACTGACAGATTTTGATGTCTCACCCCAAGACGTGCAAGCAACGTTGTGTGAATTTACTGCTTTATCCGCCAGCCGTGAAATTGACAAATTTGCCAAAACCCAAAACACGCTGTTTGTTTGTGGCGGGGGCGCTTACAATACTCATCTGTTATCCGCACTGGAACGCTTACTGCCTAATTGGCACGTTTGCACCACGTCCCTACTGGGTATCAGCCCAAGCTGGGTGGAGTCTTGTGCTTTTGCGTGGCTTGCCAGACAAAGCATTCTTATGCAAGCAGGCAACGTTCCTGCGGTAACTGGCGCAGCTTGTGATGTGGTGCTAGGGCAGGTGTGCTTTGCCTAAGACATTTTTTTATGACAACCAAGCCTTAACGCACTTGTCCCAAGACCCCCAAATGGCAAAAGCCATCGCCCATATTGGTATGCTAGAGCGCACGGTGAATAATGATATTTTTGTCGCCCTGCTGCGCACCATCATCGGTCAGCAAATCAGCGCCAAAGCCGAACGCACCATTTGGGAAAGGTTTTGTCGTCTGACAGACCATCTTACGCCCCAATTCATCGCCCAATGCAGCCTTGACACCTTGCAAGACATCGGCATTTCTTATCGTAAAGCAGGTTATTTGCAAGGCGTGGCGCAAGCGGTTTTGGACAAACGTCTTGATTTGGATACGCTTGCTACCCTTAGCGATGAAGCAGTACATCAAAAGCTGACTTGTTTAAAGGGTGTTGGTTCTTGGACCGTGCAAATGCTGTTAATTTTTAGTTTGCAGCGCCCTGATGTCTTAAGTTTTCATGATTTGGCAATTCAGCGTGGGCTGCGTATGCTCTACGGACACCCCGTCATCACCCCAGAAATATTTGCCTACCATCAAGAGCGTTTTAGCCCGTATGGTACGGTTGCCAGCTTTTACCTTTGGGAAATAGCAGGTGGCGCAATGCCCGATTTGTCCGATCCTGCCAAAAATTAATTTTAAAATAAATCAATTGGTTATAGAATTTTTATCATTTTTTTAAGAAAGCTGCTTGACTCTTTGGTAAATTTCTATATAATACGCACCCATCAAGCGGGAATAGCTCAGTTGGTAGAGCACAACCTTGCCAAGGTTGGGGTCGCGAGTTCGAATCTCGTTTCCCGCTCCAAATTCTAAAAAGCTCAAATCAGATGATTTGGGCTTTTTTGTTGTTTGAAATCAAGGGTTTGGGTAGTTGTTTCTTTGTATTGTTATTGACCACTTTTGATAAGTTGGGCACATGCAAATTTTTATGTGCCCAAATTGTGCCTAAAATGTGCCTATTCGCTCTTTTTCAATAAGTTAAAATATTGGCAAAAATACCCCAACTCAATTTTAAACAGCAAGCTACAT
>JBHAZZ010000141.1:0-12059 GCA_041781275.1 Moraxella sp. | reverse complement strand
TGACGACCACGATAAAAACCATCTTTGGTGGCGTGATGACGAATGTGTTTTTCGCCAGTGGTAGATTCAATGCTTAGTGCGGCAACGCTGATACGGTCATGAGAACGACGCATATCACGGCGTGAACGGCTCTTACGGTTTTGTTGAACTGCCATGAGTAGCTCCTAAATTTTTGTCAAATTCTAGTATAGATAGGGCGTGCTTATAGGTTTGGTGTGGCGGTTTGTCAGCATCCAAAAACCGCAGCGTGCAAACAACTAATTAAGGTAGCACATGAAACTCCCTATTATACTAAATTTTTTTAGTTTATGAAAGGTATATGTACAAAATATTTATGACGTTTACCAATTTTGGTGGTATTTTTAGTCGTTTTTTAATTGTGCCAAAATTGCAAAAGGATTTTCTTTGGGCTGATCTGTCGATTGATCGTCATTGATGAGCATTTCACAGTCATCATGATGTAGCGACAATGGCAAAGAAAGCAGCAGTTCATCTTCTAATAAGTCTTTGATGGGTAACATTTTTTTGCCTGCTTGGGGGCACACTTCATCAATAAAGACAAATTCATCGTCTGGACTGGGCATGGTGTTAATTTGTTCAACGCCGTCCAAAATAAACAGTTCATAATCCCCCGACACGTCAATCACCAAAGGCGACAAACAGCGCTGACACACGCCCTGTAATGCACCGTCTACATGATACGACAGCTGCAAAAGCCCCGACTGTTTGGCAAGTTTTACGCTCACTGATAAGGTATTTTTGGATTGGTCGCCCAAGTGCTGATCGTGCGTCAAGCTTTGATTGAGATGCTGACAAAGGCGCTCAAGGTCATGCACTTCTATGTTGCCCTGCCAAAAAAAACCAGTGTCTATCCATTTTTCTAGCAAGATGTGATTGGGCAGATTTTTATTGGGGGTTGAATGGCTGTTCATAAGCTACATAGTCTGGTGAATTTGCTTTTATTATTTCATATTTTGGTAACAAACACACGCAAAATTTTTGTAGGCAAATGCTATAATGCACTTTTTGGATTTTTATCTATTTTCATGAGTGTACGTTTTTTTGATTTGTCGCCAAACCTTGCACAGCACAGCACCCCAAGTCAAGCCATTGTTGATTTATGGGTGGCGTTTTATCACCATCACAACACAAAAGCCGACGCCCAACGATTGATTTGTGGCATGGACACAGGCAGTTACCAGCAGTGCAAAGCACACTGGCAAAACCTAGACCATCAAAACGACCAAGCGCTCACCGATTGGCTTATCACACTCTTTAATGGGTTATTTACAGGAAAAACCTTTGACAAAACACCGACCATCTTGGTGCGTGGCGCAGGCGAACCTGAATATTTTGCCAGTACAGACAACAAACCTGCACGCATTGAATTTGCGCATGGGTTTTTTGCTAGCGCCTTGCATGAAATCAGCCATTGGTGTATCGCAGGCAAAAATCGCCGTCAGCTCAATGATTTTGGCTATTGGTACGCCGCTGACGGACGAGACTGGCTGACCCAAAAACGCTTTGAACAAGTAGAAATAAACCCCCAAGCCATTGAATGCTTATTTAATCTTGCCTTGGGACGGTATTTTTATGTGTCGCAGGACAATTTAAATGCCGATTTTGACACCACCGACAGTACTTTTGCCACCGATGTCTTTGCCAAAGTGCATGATTATTTACAAAACTTTGCCACCCTACCCACAGACGCCAAAAGATTACTTTGGGTATTTTTGGACATCGCTTATCCATTTTAGGAAAATTTATGCAGACTTTATACATACACCCACAAAACCCACAGCAGCGCCTGATTGAGCAAGCAATATCCATGCTAAGACAAGATGCATTGGCGGTCATTCCCAGTCAATTCGGCTATGCGCTGGCATTTACACTTGAAGCAAAAACCGCTTTAGATAAAGCCAAACAGCACCACAAATTTGATGAACACGCCTTCACTCTACTGTGTCGCACACTGAGTGAAGTTGCCACTTATGCCACCATGAACGATGAGCAGCACCGCACCATTAAAGCAAATTTTGACAGTCAAACCCGTTTTGTCTTGACCGCCACCAAAACCACGCCCAAAAAATTACTCAACAAACACAAAGCCATTGCCATATACCATGACAGCACCCCAATCATTACGGCTTTATTAGATGGTCTAGATGAACCTTTGGTGATAGTACCGTTGGCGGATTTAGAAATTTTGTCCAATGACACATCAGCAAAACCCGATCACGAACAACATGGTTATGAAATTGCGGATCTGTTAGGACATCAGCTTGATTTATTGATTGATGTTGGACAAATGATGGGTATTTCTGCGCCAGTGATGGATTTGACATAATACCCGATCGCTCATGACTTTTTGGCTTTATAAACAAACCCATCAAAACATCATGACAAAAGCCCAAAACAGATAAATCATATTTATCAATTTTGGGTAAGAAAATCTATTATTGCAAAACAAAACCTTAAATATCTATGCTATTAAAAACCATCTAAATATTAAAATATAAAACCCTATTTGCGCCTTACAGCTAATTTGGTTTATGCCATGTTTAACACAAACCATAAACCAATCATAAGTGCATATAGGTACTACTTACCCCAAACAAAAATAGCAATATTTATTTTAACTTAATTAAATAAAGACGGTTCTCATACCTAAACCCTTACATTAAATAAGCAATCATCAACATTTAAGAAAACAATCTTGGTTAAACACTAAAATATACAACACCAATCAACTTTCAGAAGTTAAGCCAATCCAATTTTGATGTTTTAATACCCAATAAACAAAAAACCAAGATGGGTTAGATCTTGGTTTTTTGGTATTTGGCAGATTATGGGCGGTCTACCAATTCTACGTAAGCCATCGGTGCATTATCACCATCACGATAACCGCATTTGATGATACGCAAATAACCACCTGGGCGAGCCTTATAACGTGGACCTAGTACGGTAAATAGTTTACCCACAGTGGCTTTGTTACGAGTACGGCTAAATGCAAGACGACGGTTAGCAACGCTGTCTTCTTTTGCCAAGGTGATTAGGGGTTCAGCCACACGGCGTAGCTCTTTGGCTTTTACCAATGTGGTTTTGATTAGCTCATGTTCAAACAAGGAATTGGTCATGTTTTGGAACATTGCCTTACGATGACTACTGGTACGACCCAGTTTAACTCCACTATTACGATGTCGCATGGTCAATTATCCTTATAGGGTTAGCGGCTACGATAAGAAAAACGATCATCAACACGCAGATCACTAGGTGGCCAGTTGTCTAAACGCATACCCAGTTCTAAGTTTTTAGACGCCAATACGTCTTTGATTTCTGTTAATGACTTCTTACCCAAATTTGGTGTTTTTAGTAGTTCGGTTTCAGAACGCTGCACCAAATCGCCGATGTAGTAAATATTTTCAGCTTTTAAGCAGTTTGCTGAACGAACCGTTAGCTCAAGATCATCTACTGGACGAAGTAGCACAGGATCAATCTCTTCTTTTTCTTTGATGGGCTCAGGCGCTTCTTCAGCTTCTAAATCCACAAAGATGGCAATCTGCTGTTGTAGAATTGTGGCAGCTTTGCGAATGGCTTCTTCAGGATCAATCGTACCATTGGTTTCAAGTTCAATGATCAGCTTATCCAAGTCAGTACGTTGCTCGACACGGGCACTTTCAACTTCGTACGCCACACGCACAATCGGACTAAAACTTGCATCAAGTTTTAAGCGACCAATGCTCTTAGAATTTGAGTCTTCACGGCGTTGATTGGCAGGCTCATAGCCACGACCATGCACCACACGCAAACGCATTTTTAGGTGCCCACGCTCACTTAATGTACCAAGCACCAATTCAGGGTTGGCAATTTCTACATTATGTGGCACTTCTAGGTCGGCTGCAGTAATAACGCCCGCACCTTTTTTATCCAAGGTCAAATAAGCCTCGTGCTGATCGTGCAAAATGATTGCCAAACCCTTTAGGTTTAACAACAAATCAAGCACGTCTTCTTGCAAGCCTTCCAGTGTTGAGTATTCGTGATCCACGCCCTCAATCTCCGCTTCAATGACCGCAGCCCCTGATAGCGAAGATAGAAGAATACGACGTAGAGCATTACCTAAAGTATGCCCAAAACCACGTTCTAACGGCTCGAGCGTGACCTTGGCAGTTGTTTCATTAACCGAATCCACATTAATGGTACTGGGTGTTAGAAACTCATTAGCATTTGTCATAGCGTCACCTCGATTAGTTCGGTTTATTATTTAGAATATAGCTCAACAATCAAGCTCTCATTGATTTCAGCAGGCAAATCGCTACGCTCTGGAGCAACTTTAAAAGTGCCTTGTAATTTGCTGTGATCAACTTCAAGCCATGATGGGATACCACGTTGTGTCGCCAACTCAACTGCGTTTTTGATACGAAGTTGTTCTTTTGATTTTTCGTGTACGGCAATCACATCACCATCTTGAACTTGGATTGATGGAATGTTTACACGAACAAATTCATCACGTCCGGCTTTTTTAAGCAAGATGGCACGATGGCTAACCAATTGACGAGCTTCTGCACGAGTGGCACCAAAGCCCATACGATAAACAACGTTGTCCAAACGACGCTCTAGCATGACCAATAGGTTTTCACCAGTAGCACCACGTAAACGAGCGGCTTCTTTATAGTAATTTGAGAATTGACGCTCAAGCACACCGTACATACGTTTTACTTTTTGCTTTTCACGAAGCTGTGATGCGTATTCAGACGTTTTGTTTTGGCTATTGCCATGCTGACCAGGAGCACGATTAGCTTTTTTGGTTTTTACGTCATGGGGTTTTACGCCTGATTTTAGTTGCAGGTCAGTACCTTCACGACGAGACAATTTTAGTTTTGGACCAATATAACGGGCCATGTGTCTTTCTCCTTAAACGCGGCGTTTCTTAGGTGGGCGACAGCCGTTGTGTGGAATGGGGGTTACATCGCTAATGCTGTTAATTTTATAACCCAATGCACCTAATGCTCTAACCGCAGACTCACGACCTGGTCCTGGACCTTTAACCAAGACATCAACATTTTTTACGCCATAGGTTTCTTGAGCTGCTTTACCAGCAACTTCAGCAGCAACCTGAGCGGCAAATGGTGTTGATTTACGTGAACCACGGCAGCCTTGTCCACATGACGTGGCCCATGCCAATGCATTACCTTGACGATCAGTAATCGTTACAATGGTGTTATTAAAAGACGCATGAATATGGGCGATACCTTCAGATACCGAACGACGAGCCACTTTTTTGCGGCTGCGAGTGTCTTTTGCCATCTTTTAGCTTCCTAAATTAGTTACTTTTTAATTGCTTTGCGTGGACCCTTACGAGTACGCGCGTTAGTTTTAGTACGTTGACCATTAACAGGCAAACCACGACGATGGCGAAGACCACGGTAGCAACCCAAATCAACCAAACGTTTAATGTTCATTGAAATTTCACGACGAAGATCACCTTCGGTTGTGTAATTTGCAACTTCAGCACGGACAGCATCTAACTGCGCATCGTCTAACTGTGAAATTTTGGTAGTTTCTGCAATACCAACGGTTGCCAAGATTTGCTTAGCGGTAGTGCGACCAATACCAAAAATATAAGTTAGTGAAATCACAGCATGTTTGTTGTCCGGAATGTTTACACCGGCAATACGAGCCATTGATTTTTCTCCAATATGCAAATATGTTGATATTTGCTTAAGTTTTAACCATCTTTAAATAAGATGGCATGGCAAGTGGCGGATAATACAATATCCACCACAAAATTTCAAGTATTAATTTGTAAATTAACCTTGACGCTGTTTATGACGTGGCTCTGCACTGCAAATTACAAGAACTTTGCCTTTACGACGTACAATTTTACAGCTGCCACAAATACGTTTTACTGACGCTTGAACTTTCATGTCTGACTCCTAAAGAATCATCTTTTTGATGACTTAATAAGTGTTTGATCGTGATACTGATGTGTGGTTAAGTGTGCTTGCACTTGGGCAATAAAGTCCATAAGTACCACCACCATGATGAGTAATGACGCACCACCCAAAGGTATCTGCGTGTCAAATAGCGACTGAGCCACCATTGGCATAAGACAAATGACGGTCATATACATCGCACCAATAAATGTCAAACGGTTTAATACATAGTCTAAATAACGTTTCGTTTGTTGTCCAGGTCTAATCCCTGGGATATATGCACCACTGCGCTTTAAATTTTCTGCCACTTCTTTGGGGCTAAACATCAATGCTGTATAGAAGTAACAGAAAAAGATGATAAGCACACCAAATACCAACATATACAAAGGACTGCTTGGCTGCATCGCCAAAGAGATGTTTTGTAAAATGGTTTGGAAAGTGGTAGGGTTATCCGACGTTCCTGACCACTGACTAAAACTTGCAGGTAACAATAACAGCGAGCTAGCAAAAATTGCTGGAATCACCCCCGCCATATTTAACTTTAAAGGCAGATGTGATTGCTGTTGAGCATAGACTTTACGTCCTTCTTGCTGTTTTTGTGCATAATTCACAGGAACTCGCCTTTGGGCACGCTCCATATAAACAATTGCCGCCGTTACAAGCACGCCCAAGATGGCAAAGATAAATACCGCAATCAGGTTGGCGTCTTGGGTAAACATACCCGAAATCATGGCAGGAGCGCTGGCAATAATGCCTGCAAAAATCAGCATAGAAATGCCGTTACCAATACCACGTTCAGTGATTTGTTCACCCAACCACATCAAAAACATGGAGCCCGCCACCAGTGATGTTACCGCAGGAATATAAAAGCCCAAACCTGTGGTTAAAGTTAAGCCACCTGCAATCAGTCCTGCCGACATACCAACCGCCTGCACAAAAGCCAAAGCCAACGTGCCTTGACGAGTATATTTACTCAATGTGCGCCGACCTGTCTCACCTTCTTTTTTCAGGGCTTCTAGTGATGGCACAACAGCAGACATCATCTGTACAACAATGGATGCAGAGATATAGGGCATGATTCCCAATGCCATGATAGACATACGTTCTAACGCCCCACCCGAGAACATATTAAACATGCCCAAAAAGGTGTTTTTGCCTGCGTCAAAAAACTCTGCCAAACGCACTGGATTCATACCTGGTACGGGAATGTGCGAACCTAGACGATAAACAATCAACGCCCCAATCAAAAACAGCATACGATTCCACAGCTCATCGTACTTACGAATAAAAGCCAATGGGTTTAAGGGAATGCCAGACTTGGACGTAGATTGCTTTGACACGTTATTACTCCTCGACACTACCGCCGGCAGCAAGGATAGCTTCTTTGGCGCCCTTGGTTACTTTAACGCCTTTAAAGGTTAAAGCACGGGTAATGTTGCCTGATAGAATAATGCGAACACGCTTCATGTCGCCACGAACAATGTTGGCAGCTTTTAGCGTTTCAATGCTTACTACATCGCCTTCTACTTTATTAAGTTCAGACAGACGTACTTCAGCGGTAACCATCGCCAATTTACTGGTAAAACCAAACTTAGGCAAACGACGGTAAATAGGCATTTGACCGCCTTCAAAACCCGCTGGAATGCTAGAACCAGAACGTGAAGTTTGACCTTTAATACCACGGCCACCAGTTTTACCCAAACCTGAACCGATACCACGACCACGGCGTTGAGCTACTTTTTTGGCACCCACTGCAGGAGCCAATTCATTCAACTTTAAACCCATTACGCTTCCTCCACTTTAACCATGTAATTTACACGATTAACCATACCACGGGTTGAAGGAGTGTCTTCCACCTCAACAGTATGACCAATACGGCGCAAACCCAAGCCTGTTAAACAAGCCTTATGACTGCCTAAACGGTGCGAGCTTGACTTTACTTGAGTAACTTTCATTTTTTTCATCGTAACTCACCTATCTATTTAGCCCAAAATTTCTTCAACAGACTTGCCACGTTTGGCAGCAACATGTTCTGGAGAAACCATATCACGCAAACCTTTAAAAGTCGCTTGTACCACGTTGGCAGCATTGGTTGAACCATAGCATTTTGCCAATACGTTTTGTACGCCAGCAACTTCAAGTACAGCACGCATTGCGCCACCAGCAATAACACCGGTACCTTCTGAAGCAGGCTGCATATATACTTTAGACGCACCATGACGAGCGTTGATTGGGTGCTGCAATGTATGACCTGCCAAATCAACAGTAATCATATTGCGTTTAGCAGCTTCTAATGCTTTTTGAATGGCGGCTGGCACTTCACGAGCTTTACCACGTCCAAAACCTACACGACCATTACCATCACCCACCACAGTCAATGCGGTAAATGAAAAGATACGACCACCTTTTACTACTTTTGCCACACGGTCAACAGCGACCAAACGCTCTACCAAACCGTCAGTTTGTTCAACTTTTGCCATGATTAGAACTCCAATCCATTTTCACGGGCAGCGTCAGCCAAAGCTTTAACACGGCCATGATATTTAAATCCACTACGGTCAAATGCAACCTTAGTAATGCCTGCAGCTTTAGCACGCTCTGCAATCAAAGCACCAACAGCTTTTGCTGCTTCAATGTTACCTGTGCTACCAGAACGTAGGCTTGAGTCCAAGGTTGAAGCCTGTGCAACAACCACACCGCCTGTTGGAGAAATCACTTGGGCGTAAATATGACGTGGTGTACGGACAACAGTCAAACGGTTCACACCCAACTGACGAATGTGGGCACGGGTTTTTTTCGCTCGACGAAGACGAGCTGCTTTTTTATCGAACATAGTTGCTCACCTAGTTATTTTTTCTTAGCTTCTTTACGAAGAACCACTTCATCGCTATAACGAACACCTTTACCCTTATAAGGCTCTGGCGGACGGAAAGAGCGAATTTTAGCAGCTGCTTGACCCAATTTTTGCTTGTCGCTAGACTTTAGGACAATTTCAGTTTGGCTTGGGCTTTCTGCAGTTACCCCTTCAGGTAGCACATATTCAATAGGGTGTGAAAAACCTAAACTTAAGTTCACTTTGTTACCAGTAACTTGAGCACGATAACCAACACCAATAAGCTGTAAGCGACGCTCAAAGCCATTGGTAACACCGTTTACCATGTTGTTCAACAAAGCACGTACAGTACCCGTATGCATCCACGCTTCTTTGGTGTCTGCAACAGGAGCAAGTGTAATCACATTATCTTCTTGCTTTAGCTCGACCAATGCATGCAGGCGTAAAGACAAAGAGCCATTCTTGCCTTTCACTTCTACCTGCCGATCGTTCAAAGTAACGCTGGTGCCAGCTGGCAACGTTACTGGGGCTTTAGCCACACGAGACATAAAAATTTCCTTTAAACAAAATAAAACTATCAAAAAATTGATAGCAATAAAAAACTAACAGATGTCAGAACCTGTTAGTTTAACATAAAAAATCCAAAGAGTAAACCAATTTATCTATGAATTGATTTATGATTAAGCAACCAAAGCGATTACTTCACCACCAATACCCTGCTCACGAGCGGCACGATCACTCATGATGCCTTTGCTGGTAGAGATGATGGCCACGCCTAAGCCTTTTTTAACGCTTGGCAGTTCATCTTTTGAACGATATTGACGCAGACCAGGACGACTAAAGCGTTTTAGCTCTTCAATAACGCCTTTACCTTGATAATATTTTAGCTCAATGGTTAGGACTTTTTTGTTGTTTTCAACAGCTTCTACTTCCGCAGAAGTCAAATAACCTTCTGCAACCAACAAATCAGCGATAGATTTGCGCAGTTTTGATGCAGGCATGGTTACTGATGGTTTATTTCTTGATTGAGCGTTACGGATACGGGTTAGCATATCAGCAACAGGATCTTGCATACTCATTGCTTACTCCTTACCAGCTTGCTTTACGAACGCCAGGCACATCGCCCTGCATAACACGCTCACGCAATTTGTTACGTGATAGACCAAATTTGCGAAAATAGCCATGTGGACGACCTGTCAAACCACAACGGTTACGCAAACGTACAGGAGACGAATTGCGTGGCAATGCTTGAAGTGCAAGCATGGCATCCAAACGCTCTTCATCAGTGGCGTTACTGTTATTAATAATTGCTTTTAACTGCGCACGCTTTTCGGCGTACTTAGCAACCATTTTTTCGCGCTTTAATTCGCGATTAATCATGCTTTTTTTAGCCATAACGTTACCTTATCTGAATGGGAAGCCAAATGCTTTTAACAAAGCACGACCTTGATCATCATTGGCGGCAGTCGTAGTAATGGTAATATCCAAACCACGAATACGATCAATTTTGTCAAAATCAACTTCAGGGAATACGATTTGCTCTTTAATACCTAAAGAGTAGTTTCCACGACCATCAAACGCTTTTGCTGAAAAACCACGGAAATCACGAATACGTGGAATTGCAATGGCAATCAAGCGATCTAAAAATTCGTACATTTGGTCGCCACGCAAAGTAACTTTACAGCCGATTGGCCACTCTTCACGAATTTTAAAGCCAGCGACTGATTTGCGTGCTTTGGTTACTACAGGCTTTTGACCAGCGATAACGGTCATATCAGCCAACGCACCTTCCAATAATTTTTTGTCTTGTGCTGCACCACCCACACCCATATTTAGAGTGATTTTGGTGATTTTAGGCACTTGCATAACATTTTCCAAGCCAAGCTCGTCTTTGATTTTTTGCTTTAGCTGGTCATTGTATAATGATTTTAATCTTGCCATTACTATACCCTTAGCCTATTATGCAGTCGCCACTACTTCACCAGTAGAACGGTAGATGCGTTGTTTTACACCTTCTGCGTTTACTTGGTAAGCAATACGATCTGCCTTTTGGGTTGCTGCGTTATAAATCGCAACGTTTGAAATGTGTAAAAATGCTTCTTGCTTAATAATGCCACCTTCTTTGCCCAACATTTGATTGGGTTTTTGGTGTTTGGTTACAATATTAACGCCTTCTACTTTTACACGGTCTGCTTTAACCGCCAAAATTGTGCCTTGCTTGCCTTTGTCTTTGCCAGCAATCACAACCACGGTATCGCCTTTGCGTAACTTTGCCATAAAATGCCTCTAAAAGGTTACAGTACTTCTGGTGCCAACGAAACAATTTTCATAAATTGATCGCCACGTAGTTCACGAGTTACAGGTCCAAAAATACGAGTTGCAATTGGTGCTTTGTTGTTATTTAAAATAACAGCTGCATTATCATCAAAACGTAGCACAGAACCATCGGGACGACGCACGCCTTTTTTGGTGCGTACAACCACAGCGTTCATCACGTCGCCTTTTTTGACACGGCCACGTGGAATCGCTTCTTTTACGGTTACTTTGATAATATCGCCTACTGACGCATAACGACGATGTGAACCACCCAGCACTTTGATGCACTGAACACGTTTTGCACCACTGTTATCTGCAACCTCCAGCATTGTTTCAGTCTGAATCATCGCATTACTCCATAATCATATTAAGTAGTAAAAACCACTTGCTGCCAAATCATCAATTTGGCGAATGAACATTCAAAAGATGTCCATTATACCCGCAAATGGCTTTTAATGCAAATTTCTTAAATTTTTACCGCAGTCTCAACCACGTCCACCAAAGTCCAAGTCTTGGTTTTGGAGATAGGACGAGTTTCTTTGATACGTACGATATCACCTTCTTGACAAACATTGTTCTCGTCATGAGCTTTTAGCTTGGTAGAACGGCGGACTTGCTTGCCATACATAGGGTGACGAATACGACGCTCAACCAGTACAGTAATGGACTTGTCCATTTTATTACTGACCACTTTGCCCGTTACAACGCCAACCTCTTGAGTTTGAGTATTCTCGCTCATGCGTCGCCTCTTTGTTTTTCATTGATTAAAGTCAGGATTTTTGCAATCGTACGACGGTTTGCTTTGACTTCGTGAGTGTTACCTAGCTGACCCGTTGCTTTCGCCATACGCAGACGAAATGCGTCAATGTGCTTTTCTTCAAGCAATTGAGCCAACTCTTCTACTGATTTTTCGCGTAATTCGTTGGTTTTCATTACATGCTCGCCAAATTGAAGCAGCTCGTCGTACGATTACTCGT
>JBHAZZ010000140.1:0-6171 GCA_041781275.1 Moraxella sp. | reverse complement strand
ATACGCTTGATAATCACGGTATTCCAAAGGCATGGCCTCCCGAATACGATAGCCGTTGCCTTGTATGGTGGCACTAAGTTGATAGCTGTCTTTCCACGACATCTCCGCAAAAGCCACAAGCTTGCCGCTATTTGTGTCTGCCGTCAGGCGATTTATCACCAAATCTGTCCAAGTTACTACGCCGTGAGCCTGATAATGCCCCTTGGGAATGTCTTTGGCGGACACATCGGCATTGGCTCTTAGCTCAATGTTATCTATTACCCCTTGGGCGTGAACGGTGCCATTTTTTAGGGTAATACCCTGCTCTTCGGCATAAGGCAGTACCACTTCATCAAACCCCAAAGACGCACTAAACGGCACGCCATCACTTAAAGGCTGTACACTAAAACTGCCTTTGATGGGTTGTTTGTGATAGTTGCTCTTAATTGTGCCAAACGCCCGTTTGAGCGTGCCATAAAACTCACCTTCCATGCTGTCAAAATAAGCATTTTCTTGAATGGCGTTTACCGTTACTTTGGCGGTGGCTTGTAGCGGATAATCGCCCGTCAAATCAATATACCCTGCCACGTCTTCAATCAGTACTTCATGGCTAATGTCCAGTCCCACCCCCGAAGCGTCCACCCGAGTGTCTTGCCAAGTGGCGTTTTTGATGGCGATGTCATACATATAAAACGGATCGCTCATCTGACCTGCTTTATCTACTTGACTGTAACTGACGGTTTTGGCGTGAACGTTGCTGGCGTGCAAACCGATGGGCGTACTTAGGGGCGTAAAGGTAAATGGATCGCCTGTTGGGGGTTTGGTGTTAATGATGTCTAGTTGATTGATGTGTGAGTCCACAAGACTGGCTTGACCCGACAGCAGCGTTCGCCAGCCCAGCTTAATAAAGGCATTATCGGCTTTAATGCTTAACTCATCAATGGGTTTGACCACCACATCTGCCACGGTTACGCCATGATACAAATCGCCCGCCACATAACGCAGCGACACCCCTGTTTTGTTTTGTACCACGTCTAGCGCCCACTTGGTGCCTGTTTGTGTACTCAGTGCATACAGTAGCGCACAAAAAGCCACCACAAACAAAAAAAACGCCATCAACGCCACACGCCCTATGGTGCCAAGCAAAGAACGCTTAGTAGTAGAAGGATTGGGCGTAGACGTGGCTGTGGTCATGATAAGTTACAAATTTTAAAAGACAGAAAATTTTACCAAAAAAGCTGTTACAAAACTAGGGTACATTAACATTTCAAAGCCGTGTTCCATCACCAGATAACTTATTAGATTTTTTAAGAAAATAAACGCAATCACCAACAAAAGCTCATTTTTTGTCCCATCACGCCACTTGCTTTTACCACAAACAAATCCATCAATGCTGGCGATAAAATTTTTAAAACGTTGATATTTAAACGCCCAAGCGTGTTTATTTAAAAAAAATTAACACAGCCAAGCAGCTAAAACGGTGCGCCAATAAAAAAGTACAATTTGATGGGGTTATCTTCTTCGCCCACAGGGGTCGCCACATCAATACGGACTTGCCCCACAGGACTTGCCCAACGCACGCCCACGCCTGCACCGACTTTGGTGTCATTACTAAAATGCTTGTCATAAGCGTTACCCACGTCGGCAAACACCCCAAGGCGAATGCCTTCCATGACTTCATAATTATATTCGGCACTGGCGATCGCCAAACTTTGTCCGCCAAGCAGATAGCCTTTGTCCGACAAAGGCGACAAACTTTGATAATTGTATCCCCGTATGCTTTGATCGCCACCTGCAAAAAACCGCAATTTATAAGGCACGTCATCAAAATTGCTCGCCCACAAATAACCGCCCCGCAAACTGCCAATGATCTGGTGCGCCCTGTCTTTACCGTAGGCATTATCGCCAAAGCTGTACACCCCACCAATCCCTGCCTTTAAGATTGCCATGTTGGTATCGCTCATCAGTGCGTCGCTACCTACTTCCAACGAATAAGACTGCCGATAGCCACGCATGGGCGTTAAGGGATTGTCTGCGGTGATTTTATTTAGGGCAACGCCTGCCAAGACCGCTTCTTGGGTGGGCTTGCCATTGATAAACTGTATGGGCAAATCCTGCCATAACGCAGGCGGCAGGCGGGTTTCTAATTCGTCCAAATGATAACGAATGGAGTACGTTCTGTTCCAGCCGCCTTCTTTTAGGATATTGCGACTTAGTCCCATCTCTAGCGTTTTGACCGACAAGTTTAGATTACCCACGCCTTGATCCAGCTCTTCTTGTCCATACAACAAACTGGCTCGCAAAATGTCATTGAGTGGGTGCGACAGCGGACGTGTCATATACACTTGAGCGTCTTTATAATTGCTGGACAATGACGTGTCTATGCCCGCTTGCATACCATGACGGTTGAGCAAATTGTTTTTTAACCGTCCCCGAAAACGTATGCCACTGTCTGACCCCCAACCCATACCCATCTGAGCGTCTCTGGGTTTGTCCGACATCACAAATACATATAAGGGCACTTTTTTGTCCTGATAGACTTGTTCGGCGGTTTTGCGTCCTGCCAGTACGGGTGGCTCTTGCCCTTCTTTGAGTTCGGGCAGCACGTCTTTGGACTCATCAGGCAGCACCGCCTTGGCAAAGGTACTGACCGCATCGCTGATACGCCCCAAGATACTTTTGGATTTTTTGGTGGTGTCTGTTACCAACACCCTATCGTCAGGGGCGTTATACAGGCGATTGGCTTTTTGTACCACCATTGCCAATTTTTCGGTAACGTCTTGTGATGGGGTAAATTCAAGGGGGGCAATGTCGGCGCTGATACCGTCTTCTAATTGCACGGTTTGCCCTTGGGAAGTGTCGGGAGCGCTGTTTTCGCTTTTAATGCCCTGCTCGGCTTTTGGACTGGGCAGTACCCGCTCGGTATTGACCGCATTAAAATACCCTGTCGCCAAAATGCTGTTACTTAGGTTTCGCACCGCCGTTTGGTTATAAGCGTCCCCCATATTAAAATTCACCAATTGACGCAAAAGTTCAGGCTTTACGGGCAATTTGTCAGGGTCGGCGGTCAATCCCCAGTTTTCTTTGTCAATGGTAAAAAACACCACTTCATCAAACACATATTGATTGCCCGTATCATATACCAAACTGACATCAGCGATGTTGTCGGGCAAAATCACATCGGCAGAGCTGTTAAGCCAACGAGCGTCAAAAAACCCATGTTCACCACTGGCGGCAGCGATGGCGGATTTACCAGCTTCGTATTTGCCCTGATCAAAGACATCGCCTTTTTGTAGGACGGACTGCCGAGCCGTATCAAACGCCGCACTGTTTGCCCCTTCGCCACGAATGTCCAGCACTTGACTGTCCACCCGCACAGGTTCGCCCACGTCGTGAATGATGACATTGACCACGCCTGCCGCCGCCCGACTGATACTAAAATCCACGTCATAATAACCCACCGCTTGACTGGCTGTTTTTACCGCTTGTCGGATTCTTGGCAAAGCCCCCCGAAAATCTGCCACGCTTTGGGCAGTCATGTCGTTTAAGGTGGCTTGTATGTTGGCGTAGGGCTGCTGTTTTTGTGTTTTTTTGTCTAAGGGACTTAGACGGGTGACGTCGGTGGTTTTGGTGATGAGGGAAGTCTCTGTGGTATCACCAAGCTTGCGACTGCTGCGATAAGCCACGTCATCATAAAACTGCACCTTAAGCATGGGCACATTTGCCACGCCATCATTAAATAAGCGGTTATACAGGCGTTTGGCGGCGTTTGGGGATTTGATGACATCTATTTGGGAGTCTTGGCTGTCATTATTTGGGTTGTCGGTGGTTTGGTACTCGGGAATATAGGCATTTGGGTCAATGCCCGTTGGGTTGTCAGCGGTTTGGGCTTCGGCAGTTACGCTGTCCAGTGTGGGCAGGCGAGTGATTGCTTGTACGTCCAGTCCAAGTGGCGCTTGACTTTGTCCAATCAACGCCACGGGCACGTCTGCCAAACTGTTGCTTGGAGCTTGTTCGTTTTGTTGTGCCAAATATAACCTTTGGCTGATTTCTTCGGGGCTAAGCAATTGTAAATTGGGCGGTGGCACATCTGACGAAGCACTACTTACAATGTCAGCATTTGCCCAAGCGTGATAAGGCAACATCACCACCAACCCCACCGACAATCGCCATATCCGCATCTGATAAGATGCGTCAAATTTTTTATTTATACCGCCAATTTTCATCAATCACGCCTTGATAGAGTTTACAATTATAAACCCTAAAGTTACAAAATTTTGTTATTATAGCAATCATTTTTTATGAATACAAAGAACCTATGGCATCTCAATTTTCTTTATTTAAACATCGTCGCTTTAGTGCGATGTTTTTTACCCAATTTTTGGGGGCATTTAATGACAATGTCTTTAAACAAGCATTGATTTTGGTATTAACTTATACCGCTGCCGCCAAATTAAATATGCAAGTCAGTTTACTGAATAACTTGGCAGCTTTATTATTTATTTTGCCTTATTTTTTATTTTCGGCACTGGCAGGTCAAATTGCTGACAAATACGAAAAATCCATGCTTACCCAAAAGGTCAAATTCTTAGAAATCGTCATCATGGGATTTGGCATGATGGGCTTTATGTTTGACTTATATTGGCTGCTGTTTGTTGCTTTATTTTTGATGGGGGCGCAGTCCACTTTTTTTGGCCCCATCAAATATGCCTATTTGCCTGAAGTCATGCACAAAGACGAACTGGTCGGGGCAAATGGACTGTTTCAAACCGGTACAAGTCTTGCAATATTAACAGGCATGATGATGGCAGGCATGCTTACTCAGCTACAAAACCCCAGTTTGTGGGTGTCTGTCATCACCCTTGTGGTGGCAGGTTTGGGCTTTGTGGCGTCCAAATTCCTACCCAAAACCCTACCCCACGCCCCCGATCTTAAGATAGATTATAACATTTTTCGCACCAGTTGGGTGCTTGTCCAATATTTATGGGGACTGCCGCTGTTATTTTTTATCATCATTGGCAACAGTTGGTTTTGGTTTTATGGTTCTACGTTTTTGGCACAAATGCCCGAATTTACCAAAGTGGTGCTACACGGCAACGAAAGCGTGGTGATTTTATTATTAACCTTGTTTTCGGTGGGGACGGCGCTGGGTTCACTGCTTTGCAAAACCCTAACCAAAAACCAAATCAGCCTAAGACTTTTGCCCGTTGGGGTTTTTGGCTTAAGTGTGTTTGCGATGGATTTAACCTTTGCCGTCTCTGGCGCAAACATCGTCGCCGCTGCCGAGTTATACACCCCCAGTCAACTGCTTACCATGAACGGTACTTGGCGAATTTTTGCCGATTTGTTCTTTCTGGGGCTGTCGGGGGGCGTGTATATCGTGCCTTTGTATGCCTTTATGCAGGCTTATGCCCCTGTCAGTCATCGCTCCCGAGTGGTGGGCGTAAATAACATTTTTAATGCGTTATTCATGGTAAGTTCGGCGATTTTTGCCATCATTTTATTGGCGATGTTTAAGCTGTCCTTGGTGGGGCTATTTATGGTTACAGGGGTGATTAATGCGCTGTTTGGGGTGTTTTTATACAAAAAACTCAACCAATACAAAGACACCATGACCCCAACCGAAGACGCAGACAGTTTACCCATGTGATCTCACACATACGGCAAGACACATAACCGTAACAATTTAGGTATGAACTTGCTATGTTGGTTTGTACCTTGTTAAGATAATTTTGTTAAAATTTATTCATTTTTTCACTTTTGGAAGTTTTTATGAAAAAAGCACTTATCGCCCTTGTGGGTTTGACCACCTTAACCAGCAGTTACGCCCAACTGACCACAACCACCACCCAAAGTCGTCTTGCGCCCGTCATGCGTGGCGAAATCACCGCCCCTGTGGTTAATGCCCAAGCGGTCAATTTGTTAAGCACCCCAGTGAAAGGCGTGCCAAGTATCAGCGCCAACGTCAGTAACGTGCAAACCCTAAAAACGGTGATCATCGCCGCCAACAAACAAGGCACCAAAGAAATGGACGTTACCTTGATTGATGACTTTATTGACGATGTGTCGCCCAACGCACGCCACTACCCCACCAATTTCCCCAACGCCACCAGTGAATACGTTACTGGCGAAAACATCAAACATTTGTCCGATTGGATAGAGCCTTATGCTGCCGCCAGTGATGCGTCGTTT
>JBHAZZ010000139.1:0-4549 GCA_041781275.1 Moraxella sp. | reverse complement strand
TTGCCATTAAAACTGGCTAAATCTTGATTTTCATCGTCAAATTGCTTGTTGATATTTCAATATCAACTTACGCAATTTTCCTTGAAAATCTTACGATTTTTCGTGATTTTAATGGCAAATACGAAATGTCAGAATGCCCTATAAAATACGATAAAAGTTCTGACAAGCCCCACTTTCGTCCATCTGTATCACACCGATGGGTTGATTGGGTATAATGTGTGTCATGGTCATGGATTTTTTACTAAAAAAGTCCAACACCAACATTATTCCTGCCGAAGTCGCATTAAGCCTTCTTGTTGGGTGGTGGCGACCAACTTGCCATCTTGCCAAAATTGTCCGTGATTTAAACCCTTGGCATGACTTGCCGTATCGCTCCACATTTCATATAGCAGCCACTGACTCATGTCAAAGGGGCGATGAAAGTGCATACTGTGATCAATGCTTGCCACTTGTAGCCCTTTGGTCAAATAACTGATCCCGTGCGGCATAAGCGCCGTACCCACCAAATAAAAATCCGACGCAAACGCCAGCAATGCTTGATGAATGGCGACAGGCTGATTGCCCAGTTCATTGACTTTTAGCCAGTTGGCTTGGCGGGGGGTCATCGGCTCAGGATAAATGGGATCTCTTGGTGTAACAGGGCGAATCTCAATATGGCGTTTTCGCATAAAACGGGGTTTAAGTGCGTCAGGAATGCTATTTAGATATTCATCTTTTAGGGCTTGTTCGCTTTTTAGAGTGTGCGGGTGTGGATACTCTGGCATGGGTTTTTGGTAATACAGCCCATCTTCAAAAGGCGCAAACGACGCTATCATAGAAAAAATGACTTGTTCTTTGTCCGTGCCATCGGGCGCAGGAATGTATTGCACCGCCACAATCTGCCGAGCCGACAAACTGACCCCATCTCGCAAACGCCGAACCTGATACACCACAGGATAACGCACGTCGCCACCCTTTAAAAAATAACCATGTAACGAATGGCAAGGTTTATCCACCGTCAAGGTCAAAGCTCCCGCCATCAAAGCTTGCGCCAACACCTGCCCACCAAAAATCCTAGCTCCTACATAATCAAAACTTGGGGCTTCATAAGTGTCGGGAGCGATTTCTTTTAGGGTTAAAGTGTTTAATAATTGAGCGGTCAAATCGGCGTTGGGTGTGGTTGGCATGGCGTTTACTGTAAGGCACAGAAAAAACGTGCATAAAATTACTTTTAAATGTGCATAAACCTTTAATATCAATTTGGCTTTTTGTGCATAATATGCACATTTAAAACACACAAAATCACACCCCAAATTCTCCAAACACCACATCAGGGGCAAGGCTAACGATCTGACCAGAAATACGATCATAATATACCTTTTGTCCTGTGGCGTGGTTGTCTTTTGAGTACATAAGCACCACCGCCCCACCAAAGGTTTGTCCTATCCAAATATGATTACCTTTGGTGCCTGTGATGGTTGCCACACCCTTTTGTTTTGGGGTAAGCAGGCTTTCAAATTGACTAAGCAAGTTCATTTTACCACCTTACACATCCAAATATCTATCCAACCCTACCGTCTGCCATACTGTCGGCACGCCATCGCTGACACGCACGTCTAGTGCCACACTGACCACAACGGCTACCCAAGTGTTGTCTGTGCCATCATCATACTTATCATTGATTTGCCATATATCACCAAGGTTTGCCAACGATAAACCGTATTTATCAGCCCAACGCATGACAATGGTGGCACTCATGTGTGTACCGCTGTCCGACAGTGTGGCAATGCCACTGGCTATCATACATACTTGATCGGTATATAAGGCATTATCCATGCTTGGGGCTTCTTTCCCTCTATCTTCACGTTGTCTATATACAATCGCCCCCTCTTGATTGCCTGTCAATACAATACTATTAAAACGGGGTTTAACTTGGCGTTGCTCTGATAAAGACTTAATGACATCAAGTGGTACAATGACATCAGGTTTGCTGCCAGACAATTGCCATGCAGGTACTTTATAGCGTGGCTTAATACTCAGTTTGCCGTCTGATTTATCACTTGTTACAAACGCTCCTGCCGCTTCTGCCACATCGCCCAAAATAGCAATGGGGGTTTTGTCGCTGGTGGCGTATTGACCGCTAGGGATTAACCAGTCGCCAATAAGAAACTCACAGCTAAATGGTAAAAATGCCAAAGCATGATTGACAAGCTGACTGGCGTATAAACTGTTGTTTATCGCTTCACTGACCCCCTTGGCATAATCTGCGGACAAATGAGCTGTTACGCTGCGCCCCGACAGTTGGTAAGTGTGGGCAACAAATTGACGGGTTTTGCTGACTTCTTCTGCCAAAATCACAAAAGCTGTGCCATTGATGACAACACTGATGAGCGCTTCTTTGCCCTTGTCTACTTCTACTTTGTTGCGCACTTTGGCAAAGTCTTTGGCGCTAAGCTCTATTTGTCCTTGCCAGCAAAAGCTGTCCATGTCAGTCTTAATATTAAAGCTCAAAGGAGAAACGTTAAGTCCACCAACTGTGGCGGTAATGACATTATGCACAATATAACTCCGTAGATTTGGGGTGATGGCAGGTTCATCATCATGCCAGCAGCTTAAATATAAAGGTAATGAAGCCCCACTCAGCCCAAGGCGTTGATGACTTTTTCGCCTTAAAGACAGCGGTAAGCGCTTTGATGGCGGTGGTAGTCGGCACGCTTTGTCAGTGGCAATCGGAGCAGGCTCGGGGATTGGGTAGTAACGACATGGCACAGGCACGCTATGGGTGACGGTTGGTGTGCTTGAATTTGCCACCAAATGACCTACCGCTTGATGAATATTGCTGTTTTTAAGGTGCTTTAATGACCCATTAAAGATGTTTTGAGCATTGTTTAAAAAGGTTTTGGCTGAGTTTTTTATTGCCTGATAACTTAATATACCCACACCATGACAAGTAGCGATAGACTGCTTACCTTTAAATGATTGAATGTGGCGTGATTGGTGTAGATATTTGGTAGCTAATAAAACTGCTTGTCCCTTGTTTGTGTGATTAGCCCAAGACAGTGCATAAAAATTCATCACTGCCATATCATAACTCATCTGCACGGCTTGCACGTTTGAGTATTTTGCTTGATGGTGTTTGGAAATCAACACACCCGTACTTGCCACCTGATTTGACATGACGACATCAGCCGACCCAGACACTGACCCATGATAAGACATGATTGTATTCATGCGTCTTTTTACTGGTGTAACAGGGGGCGTTGGTGGTATAACGGAGTGTGTAGAATCTATTTCACCAAGTTTGCGCCCAAGCGTTAAAGGCAAGCGCACACTTGGCGGTTGCTCATTAATGCGTCTTTTGAGCGTCAAGGGTAGGCGGTTTGTGTCCATTATTGCCAGCTTTCCCACAAAGCTTGTTGCTCTTCAATGCTCAAATCAGTGCTTGGAGCAACAAAATCCCAAACGGCGGGTTCATATTCTTTATTATAATCACGACATAAGACAAGGTAGCGTTTGTTTGGGTCTAAGCCTGTGATAAGATAATGACCGTTTTTGAGACTAGCCCATGCCCCAATTTGTGCAAAGCCATCAGCAGTTAGCACATAAATATCACGCTCTGATGGCACGCCGCCAACCGTGACAATCCCATCCGCTATCCCTGCAATATAGCCCTTTGGGGTTTTATCATCATGACCGATTAAGACATCTAGCAACATCACAACTCCCAGTAGTCCAATGGTACATAGTAAGCTCTTGGGGCGTGAGACTGAAAAGATTGTTGTGGTGTGCGCAACATGGGACGACCATTCAATGTCAGTTGGCTTGGTGTGCCTTGTGACAAGACATCAGTCATGGAGGCATATATTGGCAAACAATCACCATTTGTCAAAAATGCTCGTTGCCCCATATAAGTACCATCAATTACTTCATTAATGTTTAGATTTGCTAAAGATAAACTAATATTTTTCCCACTGGTTAAATTTTTAATACCATCGGGGTAATTGATGCCAAATAACCATACACCCGCATACCCACTTTGTTGAACCCCAAAACCACCTTGAGTGATAACGTACTTAGGTTGAGTATTGTTCAAGACCATTACTGCTCCACAATACATTACATGATGATGTTGTTGTCGATTTAGAGTAAATCCATTTTCGCCGAAAGGGACGTATAGCCAAAATCCAAAGTCACTTGCCACAAGAAACCATTCTGGATGGTTATTAGTGGCTTTTGTTAAGATATTGGTTTGTGTTAGCGGTGTGTCGTCTAGCCCTGTGGCGTCATACAACCCACAGATTTTATGACTATCTACACCGTTTACCACCCCATTTTCTAGGCGGATATCCGGTGGATTGCCCGTGCGCATTGGCATTTTAAGCACCATGCGATAGTCATCTTCAAAGGGCATTTGCCAGCCAGCACCTTCTTTATCACCATAGCCTGTTACCAAACACGCCTTTAAGATGGTTTTAATTACCCCATCATTATTGCTCAATTGCGGCGCACCTGTATCTTGCCAAGAATAAAATTTGACAGGATAACGTTTGGGTTGTCTTAAACTCATTGT
>JBHAZZ010000138.1:0-3280 GCA_041781275.1 Moraxella sp. | reverse complement strand
GCCGCAGGGATTGATGCCAAAAACCCAAGTTTGCAAGCCGAAGCATCACTAGAAAGCGCCAAACTTGCCATTTATACCGCCGACACCAACATTTTGCAGTTGCGTAATGCGCTACAATTATTGCTTGGTGCGCCCATTCCCAAAGAGCTGATGCCTGACATGGCGGTGGGTAACTTGACCGCCCCAAGCATTTTTAGCACGGGATTGCCTAGCGAGCTGCTGTATTATCGCCCTGACATTGTGGCGGCAGAACATCAGCTAAAAAGTGCAGGCGCTAATATCAATGTGGCACGGGCGGCGTATTTTCCGTCCATCAGTCTTTCTAGTAACGTCGGTTACAGTTCGTCCAGTTTGGGTGATTTGCTAAAATCCAGCGCTTTTGGGTGGTCGTTTGGTCCGTCCATCAGTTTGCCGATTTTTGATGCGGGCGCTCGCCGTGCCAATTATGAAGTGGCAGAAATCGCTCAAAAAAGTGCTTTGGTCAGCTATGAAAAAGCCATTCAAACCGCCTTTAAAGAAGTGGGCGACGTTTTGGCGGTGCGGGCAACCATCAACCAACAACTGCAATCGCAATACCGTTTACAAAAGAATTATCAAGAAACCTACAAAATCGCTTATGCCAGATTTCGTTCAGGACTTGATGATTATTTAAGCGTCCTAGATGCGGAGCGTTCCTTGTTTTCCAATCAGCAAAACATTTTGGCGCTTGAACAACAAAAAGTCATCAGTCAAATTCAGCTGTATCAAGTGTTGGGTGGTGGCGCAAGTTTGAGTGCAGAGCAGATAGCTGATTTTGCCAAACAAAAAGAAGCCATGCGTACGGCAACACTGGCACACGAAGCTTTACTTGCCAAAGAGCAAGCAGCCAAACAAGCGTCAGCAGATGACAATGTGGTGATGGTTACACAAACCAAACCCAATGAGCCTGTGCTCCAAAGTGATATCAATCATGCCACAGATATCAAAGAAACTCCATCTAAGGCGATGACACCAAACACAGAGCAGACCACCGTGCCAACTTTTGACTAAACAGTTAATGGTAAATAAAAATACCCGTCTCATCTGATTCGGGTATTTTTGTGTTGGGTATTTTTTTGATGATGTGCGGATGTGCGATTGATGACAAGTGGGTAAATTAAGTGGGTAATTGTTCCATGTGTTCACATAAAATCACCGCCAGTCTTTCGGCAAGTTCGCTGCGCAGTGTTTGATTGTCGTCATAATGACCTTGATCTAAACTGGAGTAGTGTGGGTATGTACGGGCTTTTTTAAGTGGGCTTGGGAGCTTATCGGCACGCCAAGGCAAAGACACTTCCGAACCAATGTCGATCACATCAAGACTGGCATGACCCCGATGGCGCAATGTGTAATGTAGGTTTTGTGATTGAGTGGCAAGCAGTGTCAAGGTTTCGTTGCTGATGGTGAGTGTTTGTACGCCCATGGCTTTGTCTTTGATTGCCATAGAATTGGGTAAAATGCCGCCAAGCACACCCCCGATGGCTGTACCAAGCCCCAAGCTTGCCCCCAACGTCGCCACATCAATGCCTGCCCCGATGATCATGCCCACAGCGCCCCCACTGACCGCCCGAATGCCATAACGGGTCAGCATGTCAGGGTCAAACACGTCTTTTTGACCGCCTTGAATGAGTAAAGGTTCGTCCTTGGTATCCACATGATAAAACTTATACAGTTCGAGCAGACGCTGCTGCATGACCAAAAAGCCTTGACGGACGGCGTGTTGCATGACGGACAGCACAGGGGCGGGATCATCGTGTTCGCTCACGCGCTGACTAAAACTTGCCATATTGATCAAAAAGTCAGCGATGATAAGGCTGCCGCTTTCAATCATTTCGTGCCAAATGTCGGTGCGTTCGTTCTTTAGGATTTCAAACACGGGAGCGCTGCTTAATGTGCCAAGGTTTGACCATAATGACATTTCGGCATCAAAATTAAACGCCACCGTATCAAAGGCGCTGACCACGTGCAAGGCACGGCGAGCAAGCATTTGTTGCCATTCGTGCATATGGGGACTGCCAGCATTGATGAAGTTGAACACAGGCAAAATGGGCGTACCAGAACTTGCCAAAATTGCCAATTCGTCTTTGTATTTACAAAGTACAGGCTCACGCACATCAACGACATAAATGGCGATGTCCACGGTCAATAAGGCGCTGATGACTTTGGCTTCTTGAGAAAAATCCCCCAAAAGTGCAGGATTATTTTCTTTGACGGCTTGCAAAAAAACTTGTAGGCGTTCTATGCCATCAAGGCGGCTGCTGGTGTGTTCGTGTAAAAATTCCATCACCCCTGTGGCGTCTTCAAGACCGGGGGTGTCGTATAGGCGCACCAAGGGCAAGTCATAACGGTCAAAAATGGTAACAATTTCTACATGACGAGTGGTCGCCGAAGCGTTTTTGACTTCACCAAAATCACAGTCTCTAAGCAGTGTCCGCATGAGCGATGTTTTGCCGGTGTTGGTGTGCCCAATGATGGCAATGCTGACCACGTCGCTTTGGGTGATGTAGCTTTGTAGGGTTTGTGGCTTAGTGGTGGCGTTCATGCTTGAGCGAAACAAAGATAAATTATCCATAGGAAACTCACTTTTAAAGAAACTGAACCAAATAAGCGTAAATCTGCCCAATTTTGGTGTGTTTTTTGATGTCCAAAAGATGTAGGGTGTCAGTATCCATACAATCGGCTAAGGGTTTGTCGCTTTCTATATAAATTAGGCTGTCTGCATGGTAAAGCTTTTGTAAGTATAATAACTTTATTAAATCTTGCCATAAATTCAGTGCATAAGGCGGATCAATAAAAATCACATCAAATTTTTCGGGTAGGGCAAACTTTGTTGGGTCTGCAAGTACGGTTTGGGCAGTGTGATTGATGAGTGTCAAAGACGTGGGGGCAAGGTTTAGGGTTTTGGCGTTTTGTTGTAGGATGTGGATTTGTTTGGTGTTGGGTTCTATCAAGACTGCTTGTTTTGCTCCCCGAGACAGCGCTTCTATGCCAAGCACGCCAGAGCCTGCGCACACATCAAGCACCAAAGCGTCCAACGTGTCGGCCAGTAGCCAGTTAAATAAAGTTTCACGCAGACGATCGGGCGTGGGGCGTAGCCCATCAGCGTCCACAAAGCTTATCAAGCGGCGTTTATATTGACCGCCGATGATGCGTACTTGATTGGACTGCTGTTTGTGTTGCTTTGCCATAATCACTCTTTGTTGTTTGTTTGTGTTATTGCCCTGTGCGATGGGTGGCTTTTTCGGCGCTGTGTTTGGCTTCT
>JBHAZZ010000137.1:0-15591 GCA_041781275.1 Moraxella sp. | reverse complement strand
TTTAATCCTAACCGAAGGCAAATATCATCAAGTCAAGCGCATGATGGCGTATTTTGGTAATAAAGTCATTGAACTGCACCGAGCCAGCATTGGTACCATCACCTTGGACGGCTTGGAGATGGGCGAGTGCCGCTTTTTGACGGCAGATGAGATTGAGCAGTTTTGACATCAAAACACACATCAAAAAGGCGATACAGTGCGATCGCCTTTTTTATTGGTAAAGAGTTATTTTTGTAGATGACAAAACAGCATTGCCACCATCATGGCGTCATTGAGTGCATCATGAGCGGGCAAAATGGGCACATCGTACTCTTTGATGAGTGTGTTTAGGTGCTTTTTGTCGCAAATGCCGTTGGGATCTTTGTTATGACGCTGGCGGTATTTTTGTTCTAGGGTGCTGATGTCAAGGGGGGTGTTTGGCAGATTGACCCCCAAAAACCGCTTGCTTTGGGTATTGATAAAACCAATGTCCATGTCCACACAAAACCCTAAAATGGGGCGACTGCCGATAAAGGGCAGTAATATTTTGAGCATTTGATCGTAATCCACCCCGTTTTCTACGTCCATTGGTCTTAGTCCATGAATGACAATGCTGTCGGTGCTTGGCATGACGGGCGGACGACAAACCAGCGATAGGGCGTTGGCGGTATCTATGGATAGCACGCCATCGGTGCGTGAAATTTTGACAGCGCCCACGCTCAAAATGTGATCGGTTTTGGGGTTAAGTCCTGTCATCTCAAGGTCTAGGCTTATCCATTCATCGGCAGGTGGTTTGTCAAACAAATAACCAAAACTGGGATCGGTTAAGCTTTGCCGACCATCACCAAACCCAAATAAACTTTTTAAAAATTTCATGATTGCCCCTTATACGCCAAACACGTCCAACCGATAATGGCGAGACACCCAACCTTTAAAGTCTTTGACCACCGCCAAACTTTCTTTTAATAAATCCCTTTCTAGGGTGGATAAGGTGTTGGGATTGACTCGCCATGCCGAGCGATCGGGGTTATTTAAGGCGGCGTGCAGACGTTTGCTCAAAAAGAAATCCAAGGCTTCTACCAAGTTGGTGGCGGTGTCTTGGGTCAATACGCCCAATTTGGCAAGTTCAAACAAGCGGGTACGGGTGTTGGTGGTGGTGATGTGGTTTTCCAAAGCCAGTGTGCGCACGCCGTGTACGATGGGGAAAATCCCCGCTTTTTTTAGGTCAATGTCGTGCTGGGCTAGACCGGTGAATTTTTGCCAAAAATGACTTTGGTCGCCAAATTGTAGGATTGCTTTGGCAAAGCGGTTGATGAAATTGGGCGTGGCGTGGCGGTAGGCGTGCTCAATGTGGCTGATGAGTTCGTCAAATAATTGACTGTCGCCACAGATATAATGAGCGTCTAGCAGTGTCGCTAGCCAAATCATGCTGTCATCGGTGCGAGAAAACCAGTCGCTGATTTGTTTTTTGAAGTCGGTAAGCGGTAGCCGCCACTGCTCGTTACTTATCATGATTTTGCCATCACAATAAGGGTAGCCCAGTTTTGCCAAAGCGTCATTAAATTCACTGGCATAATCGGCAAGGCGGTCATCACTAAAGCCATCACGAATGATAAGGGCGTTGTCTTGGTCGGTACGCATGATTTGCTCGCCACGACCTTCTGAACCCATGACGAATAAACAGGTGTTGTCAAGGACACTTTGTGGGGCGACAAGCTGCCAAACTTTGGCAAAAATTTGAATGTTTAAGCTTTGCACCGTGCGAGCGATGACGTGGGTTTTGGTGCCGCTTTGGGCGTTGTAGCGAATAAATTTGCCGACCATGTCCACGGCAGCTTTTAGGTCGTCAAAGTTGGTGGCGGTGTCAATTTTGCTGACGATAAGCTGTGAGTGATTGGTCAAAAAGTGCAGTAGCTCCGTTTGTCCCAAAATGCCCGTAATGTTGCCTGCGTCATCAACGATGGGTAAGCGGTGGATTTTGTGATGTAACATCAACAGCAAGGCTTCGCTCAGTTCGTGATCGGCGGCAATGGTGTGTAGTTTGAAATTGCAATATTTGAGCACGCTGTCGGACAAATCCACCTTATCCACGATGGCACGGCAAACATCGGTTTGGGTAAACATACCGATTTTGGGATTGTCCTTGGAGCCTGCCACCAAAACGTGTTTGGTGTGTTTGTCATGCATTAACGTTACCGCATCAAAAATACTGGCATCGTGCGCCACAAAATAGGCAGGTTTGATGTGCTCGCCAAGGCTTTGAATGCTTTGGTGCATTAACTGTTGGCTTTGGGCGGTGGTGTGGCGATTAAAATAATGCTGACGGCGTGCCGACAAATCGGCAAATAAAAGCTCTTGTAGCGTGGTGTTGGTTTGGGTAATTTTGAGTAAAGTTTCGCCATTCATACGATACAACAAACTTTGCTCACGGGTGGTAAAACGATAATGGCTGCCGTCTTTTTTGGCGATGGTGCTAAACCAGTCATGTGTGTTCAGCCCTGCAATGAGTTCGTCGTTGTGGTATTGGTTTAGACCGCCTTTGATGATAAGAAAAAAATCACCGATCCACGTTTCGGGCACGTTTGCTTTGTTGTCTAAATACACCACTTGGCTGTGTTTGGCAAGCTCGGTGCGTTCATGTTCACTTAAGGTATCAAAAGGGGGGTGATAAAGATAATTTAGCATAAGTTGTCCTTAGGTGCGGTGGTGGATAAATATTAAGAGTTTGGGCAAACGGCTTTGATGACATCATCGGTAAAGGGCAATTTGCCCCATGTGGGTGTACCGCTGGCAGCCAGATCGCTTTGTGTGCCGTCCTTGCAATTAATGAATGTGTTGATGGTTTGTGCAGGTTCTCGGCGTTCAAAAAAATATAAATGGGTTTGCAAGATGTCGGGTGTGTCTGTGGGCGAGACGCTGTTTTTGTCCACGGCGATGAATTTTAGGACAGGGGCATGATGGTACGACCACGGTTTATAAAAGGCAGGCACACCTGTGCTAGCGACCACTACCGCCCCTTTGGGGAGCATGGAACGTGTGTGGTCAAACCATGTGTACTCACTGTAAATTTGAAAACCAAGCATACCCAGTCCTGCGCCAAAAGGCACAAGCCACTTGGGGAGTTTTTTGATGATAAGACGTGCAGACAACACAATGCCAGCAGCACCAAGCCCTGCGATGACGGTAGCGATGATTTCCCAAAACATAAGCTGTCCTTAATTTTAGTAATTTTTTGCCATTGTAACCTAAAATTTGGGGCAGTGAAATAGGGGAATGCGTCTTTGTTGTTTTGGGGTTGGTGTGTGTATGAATTTTTACACTGTGTCATATATACCAGATATTTTGCAAAAGATTTGAAATGATAAAAATAAATATTGGTTGTTTATATAATTTTAATAAATTTAAATATATTAATTTAATTTTTTGGCATTGTTAATTTAAAATACATACTTCAAACTCACATTCCACTTAGCAGACAGTAAATTGAGCGTATTTTCCATCATTTTTTGCATTTAGAATAACATTTGGTTCTTCTCCTAAATCTTGCAGTAAAATGTCTAATAAGGCTATTATAACTCCAATGATAAAAGTTTGAGCTTTGCTTTTTAAGTGCTTGTGTTTTGGAATAATTTCATCATAAGACTTCCAATAATCAGAATAAAACAGCTTAATGTTGTTTGGGTTTGGGGTGTTGTTATAGTCTTGCAAAGGTTTTTTATGTCTCGCTTGCCACAAACAAAACCTAAGAGTGATTTTGTTTGTCAGTCAATAGCAATCCATGTCCAACAGGTGTTTTTTTATGTTTTGTGTCGCTGTGAATTTCATCAAGTTTTTTTATTAGGCTTGATTTGATGTTGCTCGCCAAGCTGTTTAACTCATTGATAGACCGTACCATAACTGATGGTTTAATGCTCTACTAATAGAGCGAAACTCTAGACCTTCTAGATACATATCTATTGCCATTTTCTTAACTTCATCGCTCTTATGAGAGCTGTGTTTGTGTGCAGAAAAATAATAATGACAACTCTTCTGGCACTTGTAGCGTTGTTTGCCATTGTTAAACTCTGCTTTGACAAAGTGTGTATTTTGACATTTAGAGCAATTTGTGAATGTTTGGTTTATCGAGCTGTTTTACTTGTGGTAGAGTGTGTTGGTATTTTATTTGTGTATTGTTGTTTGACAATGCCAAAAAAATGCAAGCCAAAGACTTGCATTTTTTGTGGGTGTTTTGATCAGTGATCGATGGCAGCGCCTGCGCCTTTGGGGTAACGCACGCTTTCCACCAAATCTTGAACTTCTTTGGGTGGTGGTGCAGTCATATAAGACACTGCAAAGGCAACCACGAAATTCAAAAGTGCGCCAATAGGACCAAAGCTTAATGGGTTAATGCCCATGATCCAAAACTCAGCAGTATCGGCAAAATTGGCAGTACCGGGGATAAAGAACCAACCTTTGTACATAAAGATATAGACGCAAGTAGAAATTAAACCCACCGCCATACCAGCCACCGCACCTTGGGCGTTGATACGTTTGGAGAAAATACCCATCATCAGCACAGGGAACAAAGACGCACCTGCAATACCAAACGCTAGGGCAACGACCTGTGCGGCAAATCCGGGGGGATTCATGCCAAGCCAAGTTGCTACGATGATGGCAGCAAACATAGAAGCACGAGCGGCATTAAGTTCGCCTTTTTCGCTGATGTCAGGTTTGATGGTTTTCTTGATCAAGTCATGCGAAATGGCAGACGAGATGGCAAGTAACAAACCTGCGGCAGTGGACAAAGCAGCAGCAATACCACCAGCGGCAATCAAACCAATGACCCAGCCGGGTAAGTTGGCGATTTCGGGGTTTGCCAGTACCATGATGTCGTTATTGACGCTAAGTTCGTTGCCTTTCCAGCCTTTGGCTTCAGCCGCCGCCAAGAATTCGGGATTTTTTGACTTGTCGTCATAGTATTGAATCAAGCCATCGCCGTTTTTGTCTTCAAACTTCAAAAGACCAGTGCCTTCCCAGTTTTTCATCCAAGATGGGCGAGCTTCGTATTCAATCGGTGCAGACGCTGTGCCAGCAGGATAGATGGTTTCAACCAAGTTTTTGCGAGCCATTGTACCAACAGCAGGGGCGACGGTATAAAGCAAAGCGATAAAGACTAACGCCCAACCTGCACTAGAACGTGCGTCTGAGACTTTGGTAACGGTAAAGAAGCGAATGATGACATGGGGCAAACCAGCTGTACCAATCATCAAGCTTAAAGTTAATAAAAACATATTAAGCTTGTCAGGAACATCGCCTGTATAGGACGCAAAACCCAAATCGGTGATGAGTTGGTCAAGTTTGGTCAGCATGGGCGTGCCACTGGCAACATCAGTACCAAACAAACCAAGTGGTGGAATGGGGTTGCCTGTGATGTTCAAAGAAATGAACACTGCAGGAATCACATAAGCGATGATAAGTACCACATACTGAGCCACCTGTGTGTAGGTAATGCCTTTCATACCACCAAGCACGGCATAAAACAGTACCACGACCGCAGCAATGATAAGTCCTGTGTTATTGCTGACTTCCAAAAAGCGAGAAAAAGCAACGCCAGCACCTGTCATCTGACCGATAACGTAGGTGGTTGAAGCAAGGATAAGACACAGTACGGACAATAAGCGAGCTTGCTTAGAATAGAAGCGATCGCCAATAAAATCAGGTACGGTAAACTTACCAAATTTACGCAGATAAGGGGCAAGCAGTAGGGCAAGCAGTACATAACCACCCGTCCAGCCCATCAAATAGGCAGAAGCGGCATAACCACCCATGGACAAAAGACCTGCCATGGAGATGAATGATGCCGCACTCATCCAGTCGGCGCCTGTTGCCATGCCGTTTACGATGGGGTGTACACCACCACCTGCCACATAAAATTCTTTGGTAGAGCCTGCACGAGCCCAAATGGCAATGCCAAAATATAAGACAAAGGACAAGCCAACAAAGAGCAAATTAATCCAAAATTGACTCATGGTTAGCCCTCCTCGCTGACGCCATATTCTTTATCAAGGCGATTCATGCGCCAAGAATAAAAGAAAATGATGGCAACAAACACAAGGATTGCGCCTTGCTGACCAAACCAAAAGCCAATGTCATGCCCCATGAGAGTAACACCCATCAAGGCGGGACGTAGGAAAATGGCAAAACCATGTGAGCACAATGCCCACACAACAAGACAGCCTAGAATGAGACGAACATTGGCTTTCCAGTAACCTGAGAAATCTTTTTCTTCAGTCATTACAGACCTCCATGTAAAAAGAGACGATGAATTACTTTCCTGTAACTCTTGGGTGAATAGAATAATTATAAATCCATGTCATCTACCAATCAAAAGTCCAATCAGAAAAGTAGATACTCCAACAGCTTACCCAAAGCCCACAAAGGGGTCTGTTTGGCATACTCCAACAACACCAAAATAAGCTGTCTTGGCATGATAGCACAATCATTTTTTATAACACAAGTGTTTTTTATCGGAAAAATGACACCTTTTGTAGAATTTAGTCATCATGTAGCAATCATCACGCAACAAAATGATGGATATTTGTCATGCTTGTTGTTGGGACTAAATACACAAAAAAGTTGGTTTAATCGCTTGATATCCTTAATTATTTTGTGGGTTTTGTCTGTGCGGTGCTGATATTTGATTAAAATTAAATCTTGACTTTGATTTTATTTATGGTGCAAAATGAAGTGTGAAATGCCTTTTTGGTTGTTGTGTTACCAAAATTTTATTCCCTTATTTGCAGTACAAGGAGTGTTATGAAAGACTCAGCAGGCTTGCGATTTCGCAATGCCGTTCAAACCGAAAACCCCTTAGCCGTTGTTGGTTGTGTCAATGCCTACTTTGCTCGTCTTGCCACAGCAACAGGGTTTAAAGCCATTTATCTGTCAGGCGGTGGCGTGGCAGCGTGTTCTAATGGCATTCCTGATTTGGGCATTACCACGATGGAAGACGTGCTCATTGATGCCCAAAGAATTACAGACAATGTAGATACACCACTGCTGGTGGACATTGATGTTGGTTGGGGTGGGGCGTTTAATATCGCTCGTACCATTCGTAATTTTGAGCGTGCAGGGGTGGCAGCAGTACACATTGAAGACCAAGTCGCCCAAAAACGCTGTGGACATCGCCCCAATAAAGCCATCGTTTCCAAAGAAGAAATGGTTGATCGCATTAAGGCGGCGGTGGACGCTCGTGTGGACGAAAACTTCGTCATCATGGCTCGTACAGACGCTTTGGCGGTGGAAGGGTTGGATTCTGCCATTGAGCGAGCGGTGGCGTGCGTAGAAGCAGGGGCGGACATGATTTTCCCTGAAGCCATCACCGAACTTTCCATGTATAAGACATTTAGCCAAGCGGTTGGCGTACCAGTGCTTGCCAACATCACCGAATTTGGTGCGACTCCACTTTATACCCAAAGTGAGCTTGCGGACAACGGGGTGGGTTTGGTGCTATATCCTTTATCCACGTTCCGAGCGGCAAGCAAAGCGGCACTGAACGTTTATCAAGCCATCAAAAATGACGGCACGCAAGCCAATGTGGTGGATACCATGCAAACCCGTGCAGAGCTGTATGAGTTCTTGAATTATCACAGCTTTGAACAAAAACTTGATGAACTGTTTAAAAGTAAATCCTAAGTTTGTGGGTTGATTTATTGGGTGCGTATTGATGATTGATATTTGTAAATACGCACCACAATGAAAACAAATACAATGAAAACAAGTTAAGCCATTGTGGGATTTGTGATTTATGCAAGAGATCATACAAGCAATTGTATTTGCCATCGCATCTGTCTTGCATGGAATAACAGGCATGGCTTTTCCGATGATAGGGACGACCGCTTTGGCGTTTATGATGCCATTGTCGCAAGCAGTTGCTTTGGTCGCCTTACCAAGTGTGGTCATGAGCTTTTTGGTAATTATTGCCAATCGCAAACAAAGCATTATCCAAGAGCTGATTTATTATCTTAAAAAATACCAACTATTGGTAATTAGTAGCGTCATTGGCGGTATTGTTGGGGTTAAATTATTACTAATTTTACCCAACTATATATTATATCTTGCCATGTCGGTAATTACCTTGTATTATGTCTTATTGGGATTTTTAAGTTTAAAAGGTAAAGTCAAAGAATTAAAAGTACCCACTCATAATGTCAGTATGGTGATATTTGGGTTTTTGGCAGGAATCATTGGTGGCTCAACCAATGCCATGTCTCCCATACTGCTCATGTTTTTAATGAGTTATAGCCAAGATAAAAATCAAATTGCAAAATCCAGTAATTTATGTTATCTATTAGGCAAAGTGGTTCAGATCATCTTTTTAAAAGAACAATTTGCCACTTTTAATCAGGGTCAATGGGTTTTATTAATCGTCTTAACCATCATTTCTATAGGATTTTTATTTATCGGAATTTGGTTGAGAAATAAAATCAGCATTGAAAAATTTAAATTATTAACTTATTTTGTGCTACTTGTACTGGCAATTAAAATTGGTTATTCAGGATTGCAAGGATTGGTAGCATAGTTCCTAAGTCAGTTTGGATTTATTCATGTATAAATAATCCCAAACCAGCCGTCGCCAACAAAAGGAGTTTTTTATGAGCGATACCACCCAAACCCCCACCTTCAAACCCAAAAAGAGCGTTGCCCTATCAGGTGTCGCCGCAGGCAATACCGCCCTATGTACCGTTGGTCGTAGTGGCAATGACTTGTCCTATCGTGGCTATGACATTCTTGACCTTGCCAAGCACTGCGAATTTGAAGAAGTGGCACACCTACTGATTCATGGTCATCTGCCTAACAAATTTGAACTTGCTGCTTACAAAACCAAACTCAAATCATTGCGTGGTTTGCCCATTCGTGTCATTCAAGTGCTAGAAAGCCTACCTGCTCATACGCACCCCATGGACGTGATGCGTACGGGCGTATCAATGATGGGCTGTGTCCATCCTGAGCGTGAAAGTCAGCCAGCTTCTGAAGCTCGAGACATCGCCGATAAACTCATCGCAAGTCTAGGCTCTATGCTACTATACTGGTATCAATACAGCCACAACGGCAAACGCATTTCGGTTGAGAGCGAAGAAGACAGCATTGGCGGACATTTCCTACATATGCTACACGGCAAACGCCCAAGCCAGTCCCACATCAAAGCCATGCACATCAGCCTAATCTTGTACGCTGAGCATGAGTTTAATGCGTCCACCTTTACCAGCCGTGTGATTGCAGGCACAGGTTCGGACATTTATTCGTGCATTACAGGCTCTATTGGTGCGCTCAAAGGTCCTAAACACGGTGGTGCTAACGAAGTGGCGTATGACATTCAAAAACGCTATCGCAACGCCGATGAAGCCGAAGCTGACATTCGTGAACGTATCGCCAAAAAAGAAATCATCATCGGCTTTGGACACCCTGTCTATACCATCAGCGATCCTCGCAACGTGGTTATCAAGCAAGTTGCCAAAGACCTATCGGCAGAAACAGGCGACATGAGACTCTTTGACATCGCCGAACGCTTAGAGACCTTGATGTGGGACGAGAAAAAAATGTTCCCGAACCTAGATTGGTTCTCTGCCGTATCGTATCAAAAACTGGGTGTGCCTACCGCCATGTTTACCCCACTGTTCGTCATCAGCCGTACCACAGGGTGGTCAGCTCATGTGTTAGAGCAGCGTCAAGATGGTAAGATTATTCGCCCATCAGCGAATTATACCGGCCCAGATGATTTGGCATTTGTACCGCTAGATGAGCGTTAATCGTTGATTAACCCAACATGAGCAAAAGCCACCTAAAGCCCAAGTGTTTTGGGTGGCTTTTAAATTAGTATATTATATCATTTAAATTTATGACTTTTAATAAGATATAGGTATATGAACTTTCGGTTTATTAAAACAGCAGAATACATGAGTAAGGGCGAGTTAGATGTCTTTTAAAGCACATAAGGAACTACTGTGCTAAATGGCTATTTGCTCTTATCCTATATTCTTGCAATTTTATTATTTTTGGGAACCCCTGGACCTGTAACAGTAATGGTGGTTAATTCAAGTATTAAAGGTGGGTTTTTATCCGCTTTGGCTACCATTGCAGGTACAAATATCGCATCATTAATTTTAATAACAATCTCTTTTATTGTTATTTTTGGTGTGATTTCTGTTAATGAAAGTTGCCTTACTTGGCTGACCATGATAGGTGCTTTATATATTATTTATTTTGCTATTAATATATTAAGAGCAAAATCAGAAGAATTGCATATTTGTCAGTATGACGCCAATAACAAAAAACAGCTTATTGGATATTTTGCTCAAGGGTTTTTAGTGGGCATTTCAAATCCAAAAGATATTTTGTTTTTTATTGCGTTTTTTCCGACATTTTTTGCAATATCAAACAAACCAATTATTTCAATGGTGATTCTTACTGGTGTATGGATAGTATTGGATTATGGTATTTTGTCCATTTATGCAAAAATATTTTCTACCATCAAAAAATCATCAGTTATTAATGCAATCAATAAATTGTGCGGTGTTATTTTATTAATGATTGCTTTATACGCATTTTTTAGTACTTTTTCAAAGATTTTTATGTTTTAGGGTTTTTGTGCCTTAGAAAGTACGAATATATTTGAAGTCATTTATTTTCATGACAAAAAGGAGTATAGCCAATGAATAGCCAATACCAAAAAAGGATTAATCAATGAATACTTCAAATCCAGCCGTTTTGTTTATTGCAAATTTAATTGACGATACACAACACTTATTTGATGTGATTGACAAAAATACGCCTTGGGATACTCGACTATCAGCACGCAAAACAGCAAGTTTTGGGGTGGCTTATCAGTATTCTAATCTATTTTATCCAAAAACCGCCATGCCTGATTGGCGATTGCCCATTCTAGAAAAAATTCAACAACACTGCCATTTTACACCTAATAATTGCTTAATCAATTATTACAAAGATGGTCAAGACCGTATGGGATTTCATTCAGATGATACCAGTCAAATGCAACCTGATACAGGCGTAGCTATTATTAGTTTGGGGGCGGAGCGTGAAATTGTTTATCAAAGAAAAGATGATCGGACGATTGAAACACGCCATCTTTTAACCAATGGCAGTCTTCTATATATGGACGACACAGTACAAGATACATGGCTACACGCTATTTTAAAAGATGATAGTACAACACCACGTATTAGTTTAACCTTTAGAAAGCTTAATGATTGATATAGAAATCTCGTTTTTATTTACCATCACAATTTATTGAGTTTGATGGTAAATGCAAACTAAATGCAGATGGTCATATTGAAATAACAAATGATTAATTTTTTTGAATAACCAACAGGAGTATAGCCAATGAATAGCCAATACAAAAAACCCCTACCCAATACCGACCTTGAGTATTTTGATACTCGTCAGGCGGTCAATGACATCACCCCAGACGCTTATGACAAACTGCCTTATACGTCTCGTATCTTGGCAGAACAGCTGGTTCGCCGCTGCGACCCCAGCGAGCTGACAGACGCACTAAAACAGCTTATCAACCGTGAACGCACCCTTGATTTTCCTTGGTATCCTGCCCGTGTGGTTTGTCATGACATCTTGGGACAAACTGCCCTTGTGGACTTGGCAGGGCTTCGTGATGCCATCGCCGAACAAGGGGGCGACCCTGCAAAAGTAAACCCTGTGGTACAAACTCAGCTCATCGTTGACCATTCATTGGCGGTAGAATGTGGCGGTTATGACCCTGACGCTTTTGCCAAAAACCGTGCCATTGAAGACCGCCGTAATGAAGACCGTTTTCATTTTATCAACTGGACAAAAACTGCCTTTGAAAATGTAGATGTCATTCCTGCTGGCAACGGCATCATGCACCAAATCAACTTAGAAAAAATGTCGCCTGTGGTACAAGTGCGTGATGGTGTAGCGTTCCCTGATACTTGCGTAGGTACAGACAGTCATACGCCCCATGTGGACGCTTTGGGCGTGATTTCGGTGGGTGTGGGCGGACTAGAAGCCGAATGCGTCATGCTTGGCTTGCCTTCTATGATGCGACTGCCTGACATCGTGGGCGTACATTTGACGGGCAAACGTGGGGCGGGCATTACCGCTACTGACATCGTACTGGCTTTGACTGAATTTTTGCGTAAAGAGCGTGTGGTTGGGGCGTATGTAGAATTTTTTGGCGAAGGGGCGAGCGAGCTGTCCATCGGCGACCGTGCCACCATCTCTAACATGACCCCTGAATATGGGGCAACGGCAGGGTTGTTCTATATTGATAAGCAAACCATTGATTATCTGCGTCTGACAGGTCGTGAAGACAAACAAGTGGAACTGGTAGAACAGTATGCCAAATTAACAGGGCTTTGGGCGGACAGCTTACAAACAGCAGAATATGAGCGTGTTTTGACCTTTGATTTGTCCACCGTTACCCGTAACATCGCAGGTCCAAGCAATCCGCACGCTCGTGTTTCTACCAGTGATTTGGCTGCCAAAGGCATTGCAGGCGTGGTAGAAAATCGTACTGATGGTTTGATGCCTGATGGTGCGGTGATTATTGCTGCCATTACTTCTTGTACTAACACGTCAAACCCAAGAAACGTGGTCGCCGCCGCCTTACTTGCCAAAAAAGCCAATGAACTTGGGCTAACTCGCAAACCTTGGGTCAAATCTTCATTCGCCCCTGGTTCTAAAGTTGCCGAGTTGTATTTAAAAGAAGCCAATTTATTACCTGAACTTGAAAAATTGGGCTTTGGTATCGTGGCGTTTGCTTGTACCACCTGTAACGGCATGAGCGGTGCTTTAGACCCAAAAATCCAGCAAGAAATCATTGACCGTGATTTGTACGCCACCGCCGTATTGTCAGGCAACCGTAACTTTGATGGACGCATTCACCCTTACGCCAAACAAGCGTTTTTGGCAAGTCCGCCCCTTGTTGTGGCTTATGCCATTGCAGGGACAATTCGTTTTGACATTGAAAAAGATGTGCTTGGCGTGGTGGACGGCAAAGAAATTCGCCTGATTGATATTTGGCCATCTGATGAAGAAATTGATGCCATTGTGAATGAATTTGTCAAACCTGAACAATTCCGTGAAGTGTATATTCCCATGTTCAACCTTGACCGTAGCGAAAAAGCCGACAGCCCGCTATATGACTGGCGACCCATGTCTACCTACATTCGCCGTCCACCATATTGGGAAGGGGCGTTGGCAGGGGAACGTACATTAAAAGGTATGCGTCCTTTGGCGATTTTGCCTGATAACATCACCACCGACCATTTGTCGCCATCAAATGCGATTTTGCCAAGCTCGGCAGCAGGTGAATATTTGGCAAAAATGGGCTTGCCTGAAGAAGATTTTAACAGTTATGCAACGCACCGTGGCGACCATTTGACCGCTCAACGTGCCACGTTTGCCAATCCTAAACTGTTTAATGAAATGGTCAAAAACGAAGATGGCACAACCCGTCAAGGTTCGCTTGCCCGTGTAGAGCCTGAAGGCGAAGTGATGCGTATGTGGGAAGCGATTGAAACCTATATGAACCGCAAACAGCCACTGATTATCATCGCAGGGGCGGATTATGGTCAAGGTTCTAGCCGAGATTGGGCGGCTAAGGGCGTGCGTTTGGCAGGGGTTGAAGCGATTGTGGCGGAAGGCTTTGAGCGTATTCACCGCACCAATTTGATTGGTATGGGGGTGTTGCCACTGGAGTTTAAGGCAGGAACCACTCGTAAGACCTTAGGTCTTGATGGTACAGAAACCTATGATGTGGTGGGTGAGCTTGCTCCACGCTGTGATATGACGCTCGTTATCAATAAGCGTGATGGCGATGTGGTCAAAGTGCCTGTAACGTGCCGTCTCGATAGTGATGCCGAAGTGCGGATTTATAAGGCTGGCGGGGTATTACAGCAGTTTGCGAAGGAGTTTTTGGCGGGTAACTAATTTTGGATAACAAAATGGCTACCATAATTCAATTTGGTAGTCATTTTTTTTAGTCACTTGATTTCAGAGTAATGTAGTATAGAGAACATCAACTTTCTTGATATAGATTTATTGAGAAATGTCAGTTTTTAAGACTTTAATAATTTATGAAAGCCTTGAAAGTAACAACAAGAGAACTAAACTCTTTTAATATTAATAGATGTAGTGAGAAGCCCTATAATTTATCCTCATATTTTAAATTTAAAGATATTTTAATGTCTTCTAATATAAAATTCTCCAAATTTTTCATTACTGTCTCTAAGATTTGAATATTTGGCTCTTTGAGCAAGAAAGATTGTAATTTCCAGTTTAAACATTTTGGCGGATCATAATTATTCCAACTTGATATTGATAATTTCTCAAAACAATAAAAAAAGAATATTGTTTTTTTGTTAAATAAGATTGTAAAGCACCCAACATAATTTTGAACACTTTGGAAATCTGATTTTGCTTTAAAAGTAAGTTGTAGAAAAAGCTTATCATGCTGAACTAAATATTGAATTCCTGCAACAACTTTTTTATGTACTTGGACATCTTCTATCTTGTATTCATCTTCACCAAAAATGTTAGACAATGTAAAAAACTTATTTGGTCTTTTGGGTTGCTTAACATACGCTTTTTCACTAACAGTAACATCATGAAAAGTTACCTTAGCTAAAATATTATTTTCTTTTGAATTATTTAACCATTCGCCTATAAATTTTGAATTATATTTTATATTTTTTGAGTAAGAACATTCTGTATCAAAAATTTCATTGATCTCCGTTCTAAATTTGTAGTTCTCTAAGGTGGAAAAAACTTTATTGATTCCTTCTATACCTTCACTTTCATTACAATACTTTGATGATTCTTTCCTTATTAATTCCAGTAAATTTAATTGCTTAGGCTTATCATTAATCTGCAGACTTTCTTTTTCAAGATGTCCCTTTAAAAAAGATTGTATAGGCTGTATATCCTTAAACATGTAAGCAAGGTTGGTACCCTGTGTTACAAAATACGGGGTGTGATTAAGTCTTTCAATAGCATTATCTCTTAAATAATCCATAATATACTTATATTGTATCTTATTTGAATCATTTAGTTTTATTATAGATTCAAGAAAAATTTCAGTAAAAGCACTAATTTCTTCAGTGGCTTCTGACATTTCATCGCTTTTAGAAGAATACATGAAATAAATTTCATTAAAGGTATTTTCAAGATTGGATTGAGACAATTTCAAAAAATTATTATCATTTGTATCCTTAATGTATTGCTCACCAGAATAGCAAGCATCTATAATTTTAATTGCTACTTTTGGCTTGAGAGATTTTAGGTAGTTATCAATATCTGTGTTTGATAAAGAAGTGGTTCTTAGATTTTTTATAGAAGTATTTTTAAGACAAAAATAAAAGTCGTCAGAATTTCTGTATCCATGACCAGTAAAGTAGAAGAGAACCTGATCAATTGTTTTATTTTTATATTTCTCTATAAAATCTATAATTTTTTCATTTGCAGTTCCAGAGTTTTGATTTTTAATTTCTAATATTTCATTAAATTCTTTGGATAATTTTAATATTTCATTTATATAAAATAAGTCGTTATCGCAAGCAGTTAATTGAGAATAGTTAT